>JADLDG010000093.1 GCA_020846775.1 Nitrospirota bacterium | reverse complement strand
CAATGTCCCGGAAGGCCGTCAGCCAGCCCCGAAGGGCATTGACCCCACTGGCGACATGGGCAGAGACAAGGCCGCAATACGCTTCAATGAAATAGCCTTCAAGGTGATCTGTGGTGCAGAGGACATCGGGTGGAAGTTCGCAAGGAGGACTAAATAAATGCCGGAAGCAGATAGCGTCAGAAACAATTCTACCAGCCCCAGACCCGGCCTCACCGTGGGTTATGATGCAACAACCGGTCAGGAGATCTTTCTTCCCGACCGGCTCCTCTGCCAGCATATGGCGGTGGTGGGGTCTTCCGGGGCTGGAAAGACCTGCTTCCTCCTCTCTTTGATCTATCAGCAGATACGCCGGGGCGGGGCCGTGATCTTCATGGATGGGAAACGGCGGTACACAGGCTTTGCCAAGATGGCCTGGCTGGCCCATGCCTGCGGCCGGAGCGCGGACCTCCGGGTGATTGACCCTCAGGCCCCCACACTTTCCCATGCCTACAACCCCCTTATGGCCCGGGATGCGGAGAAGGAGGCCGGGATCATCGCCAACAAGATCCACCGGCTGATGCCCTCCATCCCGGAGGGGCATCCCGCATCCTATTATTCCAACCTGGCCTACGAGGCGATCCTCAAGTTGGTGCGGGCCCTGCACCGCCTGAAGCGAAGTTTCTCCTACCGGGATGTCCTGACCCTGTTCGAGTCCCCGGCGCAGGCATTCCGTATCCTGAAGCAGGATCTCTACAACGACAGCGCCTCGGAATCCCTCATCGAGGTGGAGAACTTCGTGCGTAATTTCAAGACCTCAACCCAGATGAGCGACCTCCTCTCCGGCCTGATCTCGGAGCTGGGGGCGACCTCGAGCAAACCCATGGGAGATTTCCTGTGCCGCCCTGTGAACGACGTGGACTTCTACCAGGCCATTAAAAAAGGCCAGATCATTTACGCGGCCCTTCCGAGATTGCAGGAGACCAAAAAGTCCGAAAAGCTGGGCAAGGTGATCCTGACCGACCTTCAGTCCTCCATCGGGGCCGTCTACAGCGAGAAGGATTATCAACCCCTGATGCCGGCCCTCGTAATTCTTGATGAATTCGGCTCCTATGCCATCCCTGATTTTGCCGTTGTGTTCGAGCAGGCCAGGGAGGCCAATATCGCACTGGTCGCCGCCTTTCAGTTGACCACACAGCTTTCGGACCTGGAGAAGGGACTTTCAAAGGGATTCCTTGAGACCGTGATGGGAAACACCGAGACCAAGGTCTTCATGCGACTCAAAAGCCTGGACTCAGCCCTGTGGGCCTCGGACTTCTTCGGGCAGGAACTGCGGTGGTTTGCCCAGGTGTCGGAGGGAGAATCGACATCGGATTCCGGACAACCGATCAGCCTGCACCGCTATGTAAACCCGCGGCTCACCGACTCCCGCTCTTCATCCCGCACTCACCGGCAGCTCTATGACCAGAAGGTCCGGCCCGAGGCGTTCCTGCATCAATTAAACGTGGGCGAGGCCTACATCAACTGGCAGGGCGAGCCCTGCCAGGTACGGCTTTCCTGGGTGGAACCGGAGATCCCCCAGGGCTGGGATTATACCAGGAACCTTCCCCGTTTCCGCCGCAAAGAGCCTACTCCACTTGGCCTCTGGGAGCGAATCAACCGACGGATCTATCAGGAACTGCAGGAGGAGATGGGGAGGAAAGATGGAGGGTCGTAGGTTTAAGCCCAAAGCATTAACGCTCACCACTTCCAGAGTCGATCAGCAATATTCATAAATATTTCATTACCACAGAACTCACAGCCAATTCTTTTTGGCTGCACTTTGCATAATCGCATATTCGGCGAGTGCCAGGGACTCACCTTCCAATGATTAAAAATATCTTCTACATTTTTCTTCTGAATTCTCCGCACGATCTCAATCGCAAGATAGGCTCCTGCAAGGACTGACACAAAAGCAAGAGGAGCAAGAACCTGCTTGTCCTCAGCCATTTTTAGTCTCCCTTGACCACACAACTGCTTGAACAAGCTATCATATGCCTTGTTGACTAAGTCATCCTCTGCAAGATCCGGATACATAGCGCATATCTTTGCAGCTGCAATTTTGCTCACTAATCCTTTTTGCACTTCCTCCACAGATACACCAAGGACTTCGGCCACATGAAGCTCATGAGAGAGTTCCCCTTCCTCTTGAAAATAAATGCAGCTCAAACAGGCTCCCTTTGTCGGTTGCCGGTGGAAATGCAGAACCACTTCTCGGATATCAGTTGTAGAAGCATCAAATACCTCTCCTGGAAGCTCATTCTGAAGCGATCGTCTCGCCCGGCGGCTGTCCACTCCGACAATAAGACGGCGGAGCCAGTTTTCACCGGTACGAAGGGGAACATCTCTCAATGTGGAAGGATACGGAATGAGTTTAAGTCGGGGGAAATAAGGTTGTGCCTTTCTAACAAGCACTTCCACTTTATTGTTGGAAATATCGGATTCAGAGAAGAACAAGCATCGGTTCAAGTTTCCATCGCTAACTATGTCAGGATCCACAACATTGAGTTTCCCTTCTATATCAAAGAACTGCATTGAATAAAGTAAAGCATTTCCAATTGCCCCTGCACCAGCCAGAAATGCCTCACCAAGAAAGGCTTTCGTGTAGAAAAGCTCAAGGTCGCTGCCATACATCTTCTTATAATCAAGGATAATTGGATTTTGGTTTCTATATGGGAGGTATTCACCTATTATTCCATTCACCGCCATTGCCGCAGCATGACATGCTCCTATTATAAGGAACACGGGGTGCACGTTAGGATTCTGGTCTGTTATGATAGGATAGTAGCTGATTGTGATATGCGAATCTGTAATCCCGACATAGACCGCCAATGCAGATGTTTTTCTTATGGCATTACCGATAACTACCTCCACTGAGGGATTGAAGATGCGTTCAGAGGTCACCTTCTTTACCGTCCGGGATAGAATTTCAATAAGTCGTTCAGCAAGGAAAAGGGAATTGTTGCATTCCTGATTGGGCGTGATTAGAACAGCAGTATCAAGAAGTTCTATTGCCTTCTCCTCATCTATGCCTAACCATACCGCAAGGGTCCGCCCATTCTCTTCCTCAGGTGTCATAGTATAGTCCTGTATCGTTTTCCAACTTCTTGCGGAAAGACCTCTTCCCATTTCTTTGCTATTGACATCTCAAAGACTACAGCATGTTGAACAAAAGTCTGAGGGGAGGTATACAACGCAAAATAGGGAAGGACCAAAGACATGGCCCCCACATGGTTAATAATCGCCCACCTGTCATCTGCATCCGAGTGAAACGCCTCCTTAGGATGGGAATGTACCTGGGCAACTGCTTTCAGTTTT
>JADLDG010000092.1 GCA_020846775.1 Nitrospirota bacterium | reverse complement strand
CACGCATTTTTTGCTACGATGTATAATTTTGCAGAGAAATATAAAGTCAAATACATATTGACTGGAGCCAATTATTCAACGGAGTGTGTTAGGAATCCCATTGAATGGATGTATTATCAGTCTGACTCTATACAGTTACGGGATATACATAGTAAATTCGGGACACGGCCTCTCGTAAATTTCCCTATAACAAACATAGTTAGACACAAAGTATATTTGAGGTATATGAAAAACATACGAGTAGTGACGCCTCTTAATTACATTCCTTACATGAAAGCAGAGGCTATGCAGCTATTGGTAGATAACTTTGGCTGGCAGCCATACCCTCAAAAACATTTTGAATCAAGATTCACTAAGTTTTATGAAGGCTACTGGCTTCCCAGGAAGTTCGGGTATGACACAAGGAAAGTGCAGTTCTCCAGTCTGATACTGACCAATCAAATGACGAGAGAAGAGGCCCTGGAAAGGTTATCAAAACTTCCTTATGATGAAGATACTATATCTCAGGACTTTGAGTATGTGGCAACAAAGCTTGGAATATCTGTAGAGGAATTGCAGGGATATATGGATGGGCCTAATAAATCTTATAAAGATTATAAGTCTCAGGAGAGTATTTATGCGGTGGGTTCTAGATTGATGAAGTTTGCTGGGCTGGAACTTGGGGGGAAGCGGTGACTAAGTTAGTTAGGAGTTTAGGAGTAAGGAGTTAGGAGTAAGAGAGAAGAAACGAACGGTGATGATTTCTATTGTTGATTATGGTCTTGGCAATATCAATGCGTTTGCCAACATCTATAAACGTTTGAATATTGATGCTTCGATTGCTGCAACTCCTGAAGAGTTACGCCCTGCAGAAAAGATTATACTGCCCGGTGTCGGGGCATTTGACTGGGCGATGTCTCGCTTGAACGAATCTGGCATGAGGGATGTTCTTGATGATTTGGTAGTCAGCAAGGGCAAACCGGTTTTAGGGATTTGCGTGGGCATGCAGATGATGGCCAGGAGAAGCGATGAGGGTGTGTTGGATGGGCTTGGCTGGCTTGATGCGGAAGTGAAGCGCTTTGACGAGACAGGCTTCAGCCAGAAGACCCACCTGCCTCACATGGGATGGAATGACGTGATCCCGCGTGATACGGAATGTCTGTTCAAAGGCATGACGGCCCCCCGGTTCTACTTTCTGCACTCCTATTACTTTGCGCCGGGCAATCCGGAAAATGTGTTGGCTACTACAGACTACAACGGTCACTTTGCCTCGGCGGTGCGGGCCGGGAATATCTATGGTGTCCAGTTTCATCCTGAGAAGAGCCATCAGTGGGGGATTCAGCTGTTGAAAAACTTTGCGGAAATGTGAATAAAGTCAGGAGTGAATAGTTAGGAGTAAAATACATCATCTTTGTTTATATCTCCTTACTCCTCACTCCTCACTTATTAAATATGTTGCGTCCCAGAATAATACCCTGTCTATTGGTTAAAAACGGCGGCCTGGTCAAAACGGTTCAGTTCGGCAGCCCTAAGTATGTGGGCGATCCGATTAATGCCGTCCGTATTTTTAATGAAAAGGAAGTTGATGAGCTTATCGTGGTTGATATTGATGCTACTATACAAAACCGGGAACCTGACTACTCTATGATCAAAAACCTTGCTGCTGAGTGCCGCATGCCTTTATGCTACGGTGGCGGTGTCAGGACGGCCGGGCAGGTGCAAAAGATCATCAGGCTTGGCGTGGAAAAGGTGGCAATCAGCGCAGCGGCGATTAAAACGCCGCAGCTTATCGCGGAGGTGTCGGCCAGGGTGGGCAGCCAGAGCGTTGTGGTGGTGATGGATGTCAAAAAATCCGGCCTGCTGCGGCGCTATCAGTTGTTTACGCACAACGGCACTCGGGAAACAGGCCTTGATCCGGTGACATTTGCCCGGAAGGCAGAGGAGATGGGGGCTGGAGAGGTGGTGGTGAATTCCATTGACCGGGATGGTGAAATGAAGGGATATGACCTTGATTTGCTTGCGCGGGTGCGGGAGGCCATCAGTCTGCCTTTGACGGCGCTGGGAGGGGCTGGTTCTATGGATGATATTCGTGGGCTAATCGAAAAGTTCGGGATCATTGGGGCTGCCGCGGGCAGCCTGTTTGTTTTTAAGGGCAAGTACCGGGCGGTGTTGATTAATTATCCGAGCCGGGTAGAGAAAGGGGCGCTGTAACTTGGCGCAGGTATTGGGACATGAAGCAGAACTCGTGGAATGTATTTACATATGAATGCAAAAGAGCTTAAAGCTATTTTAACAGGCGGTGAAACTGAATCCATTGAGTTTAAAGAGATACTTAATGACTCTTTTTATAAAAACATCGCTGCCTTCTGCTACCATAAAGCACTTTTATAAGCGTTCGATATGAAATAACGGGGATCGAGAGAGAAGATATATGGGATTATCCGATCCCTGCTCTTCGTGAAGCGGTTTTAAATGCCCTTATTCACCGGGACTATTTCAATATAGCCAATTTCATTTTGATAAAGGTTTACGACGACCGCATCTGGATATCTAATCCAGGAGGACTTCCTGAAGGAATAACTGTTGATGAGTTGAGAATGCCTCACAAATCCTATGTCCGAAACCCTCTTATTGCCAGGGTCTTCTATCTTGCCGGTTACATTGAGCACTATGGGAGTGGCACTGTGCGTATGATGGAATGGATGAAAGAAGCCAGTTTGCCTGAGCCTGACTTTAAGGAGGAAATGGCTGGGTTTTCAGTTTATTTTCATAAAGACATTTATACTGAGTCGAATTTAATAGACATGGGACTGAATGAACGGCAGATTAGGGCTATAACTTATGTTAAGGAAAAAAGGAAGATTAGCAATAAGGAATACCAGGAGCTTGTTAACACTACAAAAAAAACCGCAAGCAGAGATATGATGGATTTAGTAGAGAAAGAGATCCTGGAACAAATTGGAACTATAGGTAAAGGGACTTACTACATTTTAAGGGGACATAAAGGGGACATAAAGGATGAGGTCAGGGGCATACAATTGACTTGAAAACGAACTGGAAGAAATACTTTGAAGGCTTCAGTAAAGGAGATTAGTGATGACCAAAGATGAAATTATCAGGAAAAATTTAGACCTTCATGCTGAATGGATGAAATATGTTTTTGAACATCCGGATGTGCTTGATAGAATTCCTAAAGGGGCCATACTTGTAATACTTCCTGAAGATGATAAAGAGACATACGATGAAAATTACAAGGTTTTGAAAGAAAATAAAGAGAAAGGAATACCTGTTTTTGTTGTTACAATGAAGATGCCAAAGCCGCAGATTACGAATATGGAAGTGATAGCTGCTTAATTTGGAGAGATTATTTGGCCATCCGTTTTTCCGCAATCTTCGTAGTGAAATAAGTATATCTTTGTCAGTCTTGCGCGTGGTAAATGTGGAACAATTATTTGACTCCGGGACTTGAATCCTCTAAAATTTGGAGTACTGAACTGAGGTATTAACTGATGTCCGGCATAGAAAAAGGGAAAGACCTTATTAAAGAAATACAATCTCTTCTTCTGCCCAGAAAAGAGATTGTGTTGGCATATCTTTATGGTTCCAGTGCAAAAGGGACTTCTCGTCCTTACAGTGATGTGGATATAGCTGTACTACTTGATGAAAATATATCTGTCGAAGAAGGTCCTTATGGCTATCATGCAGAGCTTCTTTCAATTCTTATGAAGGACCTTCGTTCAAACCGTATTGATCTTACTATTCTGAATGATGCCCCTCCATTTCTTAAGTTTCAGGTAATCCGCTATGGGAGGGTTATCCTAATAAGGTCTGAAGCTAAGAGGATTAATTTTCACGTCGAAACTATCGCAAAATATAACGATGTGAAAAGACTTCTGGATACGCAGCATCAATATCTATCAAAGCGTTTGAAGAATGGAACCTACGGAAAAGGATGATAGATAAAAACCTTTGAGGACTATGTAGACGTTATTGACAAGCTGGGAGAAAGGGAAGTTATCCCCTCAGAATTCTCACAAACTATCAGAGGGATGGCCGGATTTAGAAATATTCTGATACATGAGTATGCAGCAGTAGATATTAAGAAAGTCTATCATGTGCTGCACAATCAGTTGGATGATTTCAGAAAGTTCGCTGAATATATAGATGCTTACCTTGTCCTTCATAGCACGGAATAGATTGTAGTCATAATGATCTATTGAAGACCTCCATAGATCCCTATAGCAAAAAATCGTCGCTAATTGCCCAGTCCGAGATCCAGGCTATGACGCTTAAGCGTGCAAGGGCAGTTGCCGGCGGACTGGACGGTTGAGCACCTGACTGAGAAACATTCTTCTCAACCGTTTAATCCGGATGTGGCCAATGCTTTTTTCCGCGCCAGAGCGGTGAGACAGCGCTTGCCCGTTAGGAGACAGGCCGTGTCATTTAAAACCAAATTTGCATTGAACAAATACATGTTTCAGAATATAATTAAAATACGAGTGTAACAAAGAGGCAAGGTAAAAGTGAAAAAGATTGTTAAAGGTAAATACGTTGATGGAGCTATCAGATTGCTTGATGATATAAGGTTGGATGGTAATGTAGATATTTATGTGATTATTGAAGAAAGGGAAGAAGATAATATAATAGAGGAATCTTTTGGCATATGGATTGATAGTGATGACTATGTTGAAAGACTTAGAGATGAGAGCGAAACAAGGATGAAAGAACTTGGAATCAATTGAGACCGTAGTTCTTGATACTGATATCTTAATTGATCACCTTAGGGGATTTACAAAGGCGAAGATATTTTTAACACTCTTTGATGAGAAAAGCATCAGAGGAATGATATCAGCGCTTACAGTTATGGAACTTTTATCAGGCAAAAGTGCTTCAGAAGAGATTAAACGAATAAAGATTGAGAAGTTATTGTCGCTTTTTAAGACTGTTGATGTAACTTTTGCAATAGCTGAAAAAGCGGGAGAGTTAAGGCGGAAGTATTCAACGAATCCTATTGATAGCATTATAGCTGCGACAGCGATAAGTAATAATCTTAAGTTAGTAACCTGCAATATCAACCATTACCAGATTATTGAAGGCCTCACTATCTGGAAACCTTATGACAAATAAGGGTATTCATTTCAAATAATCCTAAACCCTGTAATGGCTCTTTGCTTTAGCAAGAAATCGTTGCTAATTGCCCAGTCCGAGATCCAGGCTATGACGCTTGAGCGTGCATAATGAAACAAATTCTTCAGAATCTCAAAACCGGAGTCACCGAGGTGGCCGAAGTGCCCTGCCCGAGCGCCGGGCGCGGGCAGTTGCTGATCCGAACCACCAGCTCGCTTATTTCCGCCGGTACAGAACGTATGCTCGTTGAGTTCGGCAAGGCTGGTCCCATCGAAAAGGCCCGCCAACAGCCTGATAAGGTGCGTATGGTGCTGGACAAGATCAAGACGGATGGACTCATGCCGACTATTGAAGCGGTGCGTAATAAGCTTGACCAGCCGCTGCCGCTTGGGTATTGCAATGTTGGAGTAGTAATTAGGAGTGAGGAGTTAGGAGCGAGGAGTTGGTTCAAAGAAGGTGATAGGGTGGCTTCCAATGGGAAACATGCTGAGATTGTTAGTGTTCCTTTTAACCTGTGTGCAAAGGTTCCTGATAATGTCTCTGATGATGAGGCGGCTTTTACTGTGATTGGCGCTATTGCCTTGCAGGGTATTCGGCTGGTGCAGCCGACCCTGGGTGAGGCGGTGGTAGTTACCGGTTTGGGTTTGATCGGACTGATGACGGTGCAGTTGTTGCGGGCGCATGGCTGCCGGGTCTTGGGTCTCGATTTCGATACGCAAAAGTTAGAGCTGGCACGGCAGTTCGGCGCTGAGGTTGTGGACCTTTCTGCCGGGCAGGACCCGGTCTCAGCGGCAGAGGCGTTCTCACGGGGACGCGGGGTTGATGCAGTAATCGTGACCGCTGCTACGAAGAGCAGCGAGCCTATACACCAGGCGGCCTTGATGTGCCGCAAGCGAGGGCGGATAGTTCTGGTGGGGGTGACTGGGCTTGAGTTGTCACGGGATGACTTTTTCAAGAAAGAGCTGACGTTTCAGGTCTCATCCTCTTATGGTCCGGGACGCTATGATGTGAATTATGAGGAGAAGGGACAGGACTATCCAATCGGTTATGTACGTTGGACGGAGCAGCGCAACTTTGAGGCGGTCCTGGATATGATCGCTGCGAATCGGCTTGATGTGAAGCCATTGATTTCGCACCGGTTCACCATTGATGATGCGAAAAAGGCTTATGAAATCGTGGGAGGCTCAGAACCTTCACTGGGGATTTTGCTGAAATATGACCCGGCGGCAGATAGTCAGAGGTCTGTGTCGCTGAGACCGGGGAAGGAAAGTCAGTCTTCGCCGGGAACGCCGGTGGTTTCATTTATTGGTGCTGGTAATTATGCGACTGCGGTTCTCATGCCGGCTTTTAAGGAAACCGGTGTGCGTTTGCGCTCTGTGGCTTCAAATGCAGGGGTTAGTGGTGTACATGCCGGGAAAAAGTTCGGCTTTGAGGTTACAACTACAGACACTGAGACTATTTTCGCTGATCCGGAGGCAACCACCGTAGTTATCACCACGCGTCATGACAGTCATGCAAGGTTTGTAATAAAAGCTCTTAAAGCAGGCAAGAATGTCTTTGTGGAAAAACCCCTTGCATTAATTCTGGATGAATTGAAAGAGATTCAAGAAGTTTACTCCTCACTCCTCACTCCTAACTCCTCACCGCCTTTACTCATGGTTGGCTTCAATCGCCGCTTTGCACCTCATGTGCAGAAGATGAAAGAGCTGCTTGCTGGAGTGAAAGGACCGAAGTCGTTTGTAATGACCGTTAATGCGGGCGCTATTCCCCCTGATCATTGGACCCAGGACCAGGCTGTTGGAGGCGGGCGCATAGTTGGTGAGGCTTGTCACTTTATTGATCTGCTTAGATATCTTGCAGCCTCGTCTATTAAAGACTACTCGAAGACTAAAATGGATGTTGCGACAGGTGATACTGTCAGTTTACAGCTCTATTTTCAGGATGGGTCTATAGGAACAATTCACTACTTTGCCAACGGAAGCAAATCATTTCCCAAGGAGCGGCTCGAGGTCTTTGCTGCCGGCAGGGTACTGCAGCTCGATAATTTCAGAAGGCTCAGCGGCTTTGGCTGGCCGAAGTTCAGCAAGATGAATCTCTGGAAACAGGATAAAGGGCAGAAGGCATGCACCGCCTCATTTGTTGAGGCTATTCAAAACGGCAAACCCTCTCCGATTCCATATGATGAGCTGATGGAGGTCAGTCGGGTGACAATTGAGTTGGCGGAATAGTCAGGGGTTGGTGGTCAGATGGCAGAAATTGTCCAGGTTATTCCACACAATCCGATACCTGCGTCCTGTGCAAATCTATGGGCGGATCTGGTTCAGGCTTTATAGTCCCTCAGTGGATCTCTCACCAGCTCCGCTGTCGCGCTTACCTTCTGGTGAGTCATTTCTACCTGTTCGACGAGAACAATCTCTCCTCTCTCCCCGGTTGTTTCGATTCATTAATCAAGAGCACGAGCTTGTAAATGCTGATGATTGGGATAACCCTAAGCTTAGTAAGCTCTGGCGCTACAACCTTCACTATTTTGATGATCTGACGGCAGCGGATGCAGAGGCCCGCAGTTCATGGCATCAGGACCTGATGCTGCGCTGGGTTCAGGAAAATCCTCCGGGCCGAGGCACTGGGTGGGAGCCCTACCCGACGTCCCTCCGCATTGTGAACTGGGTCAAATGGGACCTGGCAGGAAATCTCCTCCCGTCTGAATGCCGGCAGAGTCTTTCATCGCAGGCGCGCTGGTTGTCCCGACGATTAGAGTACCACTTGCTCGGCAATCATCTTTTGGCCAATGCAAAGGCTCTTGTGTTTGCGGGCCTGTTCTTCGAGGGACTGGAGGCTGAAGGATGGTTGACTACCGGAATGAAGCTGCTGAAACGTGAACTGCAGGAGCAGATCCTGGCGGATGCCGGCCACTTCGAGCGCAGCCCTATGTATCACGCCATTGTCCTGGCTGACCTTCTTGATCTTGCACAAATTGCGCTGATCTATCCGGATGTCCTGCCGCCGGAGGATGTTGAGTCCTGGCGGGAGACTATCCCCCGCATGCTTCACTGGTTGGCGGTCATGACTCACCCGGATGAAGAGATTGCGTTGTTTAATGATGCGGCCTTCGGCATAGCGCCGTGCCTCTCAGATTTGGAGGCAGGGGCAACGGCATTGTGCATTGCATTTGATACCAGCCCGAAAGCAGCTGTGAATGAGTTGACAGAGTCCGGCTATGTTAGATTGCAGAAAGGGCCTGCGGTGCTGATAGCCGATGTCGGCAATATAGGCCCGGATTATCTGCCTGGGCATGCTCATGCCGATTCGCTTAGCTTCGAGATGTCGCTGTATGAACAGCGTGTGATTGTTGACACGGGTACATCGTGTTACGATATGACTGACGAACGCTTATTCGAGCGTGGAACGCTGGCACACAATACTGTACAGGTGAATGGTGAGGACTCATCCGAGGTATGGGGCAGTTTCCGCGTTGCGAGGCGCGCAAGACCTTCCGATTATTCGATCAGGCAGGAGCATGGTGCAGTGACTGTTAGCTGTGCGCATGATGGTTATACACGCCTGAGCGGCCGTCCGGTGCACCGCAGGAAGTGGAGTCTCGATGAAAAGAAATTGCTGGTGCGGGACAGTATAGAGGGGAACTTTACAGAAGCTGTTGCACGATTTCATTTCCATCCCGATGTTGTTGTAGTGGAGGGGAGCGAACCCGAAACAGGGAGTTTGCAGTTGCCCGGCGGGGAAGAGCTTCAATGGCAGGTACAGGGAGGAAGGCAAATTGTTGTTGCAGGTACCTATCATCCTGAGTTTGGTCTTTCTCTTCCGAATCGTTGCCTTGAGATAGTGTTGAAGGGAAATTGCAGTGAAGTGGAATTCAGATGGAACTGATGCTTACAATATGTGCCTGGCTGACTAAATGAAGATTCTTGTCATTTCTTTTTATTACAGTCCCGACTTATGTGCGGGTTCATTTAGAACAACTGCCTTTGTAAAAGCGCTGCAGGACAACCTGACCCGGCAGGATTCTATTGATGTGATCACCACCTTTCCTAATCGTTACAAGTCTTTCAGGACGGAGACAAAGAGTTTTGAAGTAGATGGGAATATTACAATAAGGAGGATTAAAATCCCATCTCACAGCAGTGGTTTTTATGATCAGGTCGGATCCTTTGCATCGTACTTTATAAATGCATTAAGAGAGGTTAGAGGGAGGGAGTATGATGTGGTATTTGCAACCTCCAGCAGGCTCTTCAGTGGATTTCTGGGGGCGGTGATCTCAAGATGGAAAGGAGCGCCGTTATATCTCGACATGAGAGATATTTTTACTGATACACTTCAATCGGTATTGGGGAATTCAAGGATAAAATCTGCAATCCCTCTATTTCGTCTTTTTGAGAAGTTTACCATGAAAAGCGCAGGCAGGATAAACCTGGTTTCAAAAGGGTTCGCCCCCTATTTTCAGGAGAGATACCGGAAGGAGTATTCTTTTTTTACAAACGGGATTGATGATGAATTTTTGCTCCCGTACTGTGACATGCCATGTTCTTCATCAAACGGAAAAGTCGTCCTGACCTATACTGGCAATATTGGAGAGGGGCAGGGCCTCGAGAAGATCGTTCCACGTATAGCCGAGAGATACAAGAATATTGAAATTCGGATTATAGGCGATGGAGGGAGGATAGGTGTCTTAAAAGAGGGCACAGCCCATTTGCCTAACGTAAAGCTTCTGGCGCCAATTAACAGACAAGAGTTGATGGCTTATTACAGAGAAAGTGACATTCTTTTTCTTCAATTAAATAATTATGAGGCCTTCAAAAAAGTCCTCCCTTCTAAAATATTTGAGTATGCTGCAATGTATAAGCCTATTATTGCAGGTGTTGATGGCTATGCAAAAGAATTTTTAGAGGAGCACCTTCCTGACAGTCTCATCTTCCGGCCATGCGATATTGATGATTTCAGCGCCAAATATGAAAGGTATTCCGGTATCGTTGATCTGGAAAGCAGGAAGAAGTTCATTGATAAGTTTACACGTAAGAATATTATGAAAGAGATGTCAGCAGATTTATTGGGGTTTGCCCGCAAAGGGTCTGGCACTGGGCACTGCTGACTGGGCACTGGGGTCGGACCGCATGATCCCGTTGTTTCATAAGGGAATAACTCTCCTTAAGTATTCATTTTACCCCCTTAGAATGCCATTATTTGCCTCACTAACAAGGCCATAAGGAATTTATGTGATACTTTAGAGTGATGTACAATATATCTCCTGAAACGAAATATTATTTAAGTCTTGGCAAAGCTATAACCTACCCATTTGTCACTTCTTAAATGGATGTTTTTCAGGTCCAAAATGAATATCTAAGGTGGAAAATGGCACAGAATAATCATTTTTATTAATATAATTTAATGGGTTAGCGTGGTCCGACCCCATATGTCTATAAATGTTCTAATATATGTTCTAATCTATGTTGAAGTTGAATACTACAAGCAGTGTATTTGTAACCGGGGCAACAGGGTTTGTCGGGAAAATGCTCTGCCACAGTCTGGTTGAAAAGGGATATCACGTTTCAGGGACGGTTCGATCACCTGAAAAAATCGGCATGCTTCCCGGAAAAATGAATTACCGGATGATAGATGATATTGGACCTGAAACCGATTGGGCCGGGGCATTGGACAACGTTGACACAGTTGTCTATCTTGCCGCAAGGGTCCATGTGATGCATGAGACCTCCACGAATCCACTGGATGAGTACAGGAGGGTAAATACCCTGGGAGCCGCTCGATTATTTGACATGGCGGTGAAGTCGGGTGTTCGAAGGATCATTTATCTAAGTACTATCAAGGTGAATGGGGAGAGGACTGAGGGGTACCAGTATTCAGAGGTCTCTCCGGTTAGTCCTACTGACGCATACGCCCGCTCCAAATGGGAGGCAGAACAGATATTGCAGGGCCTTGCTATAAAGCATGGTATTGAGGTGGTCATTATACGTCCACCGCTGATTTACGGGCCGGGCGTAGGGGGGAATTTCTTAAGGCTCTTAAACTGGGTAAGCAGAGATATTCCATTGCCACTGGCGCTTGTAAATAATAGCAGAAGCCTGATCTTTGCAGGCAATCTCGTGGATGTCATTGAGACCTGTATTACCCACCCTGATGCTGCAGGAGAGACATTTCTGGTGAGTGACGGAGAGGATATCTCCACACCGGATCTGTTCAGGATGATTGCAGGGGCAATGAATAAAAAGGCGAGATTGATCCCGCTGCCGGAAATGTTTTTAAAAACTGTAGGCAGGCTTATGGGTAAAGGGGCGGAGATAGAACGGCTTACTGGCTCTCTTCGCATAGATAGCCGTAAGGTAAGGAAGGTACTTGGCTGGAGGCCGCCGTTTACTGTGGAAGAAGGGATACGCGAGACAGTTAAGTGGTACAAGAATAGTTCAAGGCCCCCGAAGTGTTAACGACTGTAAGTATTATAGGTTCCTTTCTTATCAGTGCAATCATTTCTGCAGTTATATCAAAAAATAGTTTCATAATTGCTGCATTAGATGTTCCCAATGAGCGCAGTTCTCATTCTATTCCCACACCGCGTGGAGGTGGAATAGGGATATGGATCGCGTTAGTAATAGTTGGCATACTTGTTACAAGAGACATATATTTTTCTGCAATTCTAATTATAGCCGGACTTCTTGGCTTTCTTGAAGACCGTTTTACTCTCTCCTCCAAAATACGCCTCTTTAGTCAGTTCGTCATTTCAGCATTTACCATATATCTATTCTCTGGACTTCCATCCACTTCGCTGACAATTGCTCTATTCCTGTTCTGGCTGATATTCATAACTGCCACGACCAATTTCTATAACTTTATGGACGGGATTAACGGGATTGCCGGATTAACCGGTTTGGTTGGTTTCGGTCTGATGGCCTTTTTTTCCTGGTTTATATTAAATTCCAGGGATGTTTTTCTGATGAGTACTGTTATTGCAGCAGGTTGCATTGGTTTCCTGCCTTTTAATTTCCCCAGGGCAAGAGTGTTTATGGGGGATGTGGGGAGTATTTTTTTGGGTTTTGTGTTTGCGTCTTTTGTGGTCAGGTTGTCAACATCAGTTGAAGTTTTTCTATGTTTAATTATGTTCTTATCTACTTTTTATGCAGATTCCGTTATTACAATTTATTATCGCTGGAGACGGGGAGATAATCTTATGCAGGCTCACCGGAGTCATTTATATCAGTACCTGAGTAATGATCTGAAACTCCCGCACTGGCAGGTGTCATTGTTGTATGCGACAGTTCAACTGTTATTCGGGGTTCTTGCTATATTGGCATACCAATATGGAGTGACATTACAAATTGTAGTCTTTGTGTTATTTTCAGGTATGTTTGTGATTAGTTATTACATGGTAAAAAAAATTAAGTCGAAGATAGCTTTGTTGTAAAATAATCCAATGACACTTTTGGAGAAACTCAGAGATATCCATACGGATCAGAAGCTTTGTGGCGAGCCGAGAAATGTATTATTAAATACACATGATGATCT
>JADLDG010000091.1 GCA_020846775.1 Nitrospirota bacterium | reverse complement strand
TCTAAAAAATGGGATAAGGATAAGAAGGGATGGATTGAAAAACCCCCAACCATGTGGAACGGTATCAGGGCGCTTAACTCAATTATTAAAGTAACTAATAATATAAAGGAAAATACTATTTCCGTATCTGCCGACTTCCATGACCCGCAGACAACAGTCGTCCTGGTTGATGACATCCTCTCTACCCTGTCCGAACATATGAGCAACGAATCCAAAAAATCTGCACTGATAAAGAGACGGTATCTTGAAGATCAGCTGAGATCTACCTCTGACCCGATTATAAGGCAGAAGATATATAACCTTATCTCTCAGCAGGTGGAAACCGCAATGATGTCTGAGATGAATGAATATTTTTCATACAAGGTCATTGATCCCCCAAGGGTGCCTGACATGAGGATACTGCCTAAGAGACGCCAGACTGTTATCCTGAGTTTTATTGTTTCTTCATTCATAGCTATTTTTCTGGCATTTTTTTTAGAGTATATAAAGAAATTAAAGGAGGCGTAGATGTTCAGGTCGAAAGGCTTACGGAGTCATTTAACTATCGGGGCTGTTTTTCTTACCTTTTTCTGTCATTTACTTTTAAAAAATGTATCTGCCCAGGAAATATCTCCGGATAAAATACCCCCTCAGTTCCAGTCTGTTGTACCCCCTGGATTTGATATGAAATCCCTTACACCTGAGCAGCGTAAGTTAGTTGAATCTGAGCTGTCTAAGAAAAGTCGTCAGGCACCTGCTGAAAGTAAGGAGATGTCCACAGGGGGAGGTGGAGCAGAGGAGATACAAACAGGAATTGAGTTTATCCAGGAACAAGATGAGGAAACGGAGGCACAAGCTGTAAAACGGTTTGGCTTTGACTTTTTCAGGACTGCAAGAAAAAGGATCATTGCAATTGAGAATATGATCAGCAAGGGACAGAGGCCGCTGGTCTCACAGAAAGATGCCGTCGCGGGATTTGTAGGACCTCTTGATATGGTCTCATCTCATACCAATGCGACCATCCCTCCCAATTATATGCTTAGCCCCGGAGACAGGGTAACAATCTATTACTGGGGGGATCTTATAGAACTGACTGAGGTAAAACTGTCTCTTGATGAAAAAGGGGGGGTATCTGTACCCAGGGCTGGAAGGATCGTTGCGAGGGGCATGACCATCTCTCAGTTTCAGGACGCAGTAAAGGAACAGTTGCAGAGGGTCTATGGAAAGAATCTAAGCCTGATCGCCTCGTTAGAAAGCCTCAGGAGTATTCAGATATTTATAACAGGTGAGGCATTTCGTCCCGGCAGTTATGCGGTAAGCTCGGTAACGACGCTTTTTAATGCCCTTTATGCAGGCGGCGGTCCGTCCAACTTCGGCTCATTAAGGGATATCAAGCTGATCAGAAACAATAAGACTGTAAATGTAGACTTTTATAATTATCTGTTGAAGGGGGATAGTAAGGATGATTACCCGCTGATTGCAGGGGATACGATCTTTATCTCAAAGGCAGGCAAACAGGTCTCTATCGCAGGTGAGGTAAACCGTCCCGGTATTTATGAGTTAAAAGAAGGGGAAAGATTAAAAGAAATCATCTCCCTCGGAAACGGCATAAAGCCTACCGGGATGCTGAGTAATGTTCAAATCAGGTCCGTTATCCCGAACAAGGAAAGGGTTGTAGTTGATCTTGATATAAGCAAGGGCGCTGTTTCTTCAAATTATGAACTCTTTGATGGCGATTCGGTTGTAGTGGCCGCTGTCTCTCCTGATGCAAGAAATATTGTCACAATCAAAGGTTCGGTTGAGAGACCGGGCGTATACGAATTAAAAAAGAACATGAAGGTTTCTGATCTCTTTTCTGATACCAACAAGCCTCTTGGCGGGGCATATATGGAAAGGGCCGATATTCTAAGGCTGAACGAGGACAAAAAAACCACGTCATTGATCACTGTCAATCTCGGCAAGGCCCTGTCAAAGGAGCCTTCTGATGATATAAGGCTTGCACCCCTGGATGAGCTCACAGTCTACGCTAAGTGGGATATCAGTTTCTTTCCCCCGCAGTATGTCACAATATCAGGTGCTGTCCAGTCACCCGGCAATTATTATCGCTCAGATGGAATGACGATTAAGGACCTGCTCGTAATGGCAGGCGGTGTATTGCCCAATACCTTTCTGGATAGCGCAGACCTGCTGAGATATGACTTTGAAAAAGAGACTTATGCAAATCTGTCTGTGGATTTAAAAAGAGTTCTTGAGGGGCAGGAGGCGGAACCTTACGTTTTGAAAGACAGAGACACGTTAAGGATTTATTCGTTGCAGGATTTGGAGTTTACAGCCCCGCATGAGGTATCTATTGCAGGCGCAGTGCAACGGCCCGGTACTTATACACGCTTTGAAGGCATGAGGCTCAGTGACCTGCTTCGCCTGTCAGGCGGGGTATTGCCGGGCAGCTACGAAATGATAGAGGTTGCAAAGGCGCGCAATGAGGGAGAGGTAAAAATAATAAAGGTAAATCTGGCCGCCCTTGCCAATGGCGACGAGGGCCAGGACCTGTTATTAAGTGATTCAGACATAATAATGGTAAGGATGAAGTCAGAGTTCTACGACAGACCTGCATGGATTACAATAGGAGGCGAGGTAAAATACCCGGGCGTCTACCCCCTTAAAGGGAAAGAGGATAAAATCCGTGACCTTATAGAAAGGGCCGGGGGTTTGACGAAGTACGCCTATGCAAAGGGAACCGTCTTCACACGAAAAAAAGAAAATTTCCCGTCTGATGAGCAGAGAAGGGATCTGCTCCTGGCAAATAATCTCACAAATAATTTAAATGAGCTTGAATATTACCGGCAGTTGGCGAGAAACCAGTGGCTTTTAGGGAAAGATGTCAAGGATAAGGATAAGTTTCAGCCTGTCGGTGGGACTGCGGCCCCCGTGGTTGCAACAAGCGGGACACCGTCAGAGGCCGCCGCAATAGGGCTTGCACCTGGTGTTGCCCAGTCGGCAGGACAGGTTGCCGGCGGGATTATGGAAACCTTTGAAAGAGCGCCGGCAGTGGTGAGCAGATCAAGAAGGCTTGGCGAAGCAGACCTGAATCAATCAGAGCGGGTAATCTTGAACCTTGAAAGGGCATTAAAGGGCGGAGAAGATAATATCATATTGATGGATGGCGACACCATAACCATACCGCAGCGTGTTGAAACGGTAAGTATAGTAGGCGCTGTAACGAGGCCCACATCCGTACAATACAGGGCTGATTCAAAACTCGATTATTATATTGACAAATCCGGCGGTTTTTCAGTAGATGCTGATAAAAAGGGGGTAAAGGTAATGAGGGTGGATGGAAGTATAATCCCTGCAGACAAGGTTAAATACCTTACGGAAGGGGACATAGTTTATGTACCTGCACGGGTAATGAGCCTGGATATCGTGGAAAGGATAGATAAGATTATTGATGTTGTTAAGTATACCCTGGTCACCACGGCAAGTGTTGTTGTATTTGTCACATTAATTGGATTATTTTAATGACCTCACCTTTAACAATTTATGTTATAATGTGATTCTTAAGATGGATAGTTCCTTAGAAAGGCAGTTAGTCCTTATAGAGTCTTCAATTGATCGGGGGGAGTATAAGAAGGCCTCCTCGCATCTCGATAAGGTATCATCTATTCATATCGGAAAGAAAGATGTCCACTCAGAGATAGGTCTGCTATATGGGAAAATTGCAGACTCACAGAGTGAATATTCCGCAGCCATAGAATTCTATAAACATTCCCTTCAGGATGCCGTAGCCTCCGGATATAGTAACGGACATGGGAAGTCATTAAGGCGTATCGGGGCGATTTACTCCAAAAAGGGGAAGTATGCAGAGGCTATAAATTGTTTTGAAGAGGCGCTTTCAATATTTAAAAAATGCGGGGATAAGACTGAAGAGGGCGGGGTCTATAATAACATCGGCACGATAAAGGCCATTCAGGGCAAGGCAGAAGAGGCTGACGGTTATTTTAAAAAGGCCTTAAAAATTCATAAGGCGCTTGGCAGGACACTTGAGATCGGACATGATTACAGCAGTTTTGGAATCCTCTTCAAATTCCAGGGCGACTACAAAAAGGCCATGACTTATTATGAGAAGGCCCTTGAGATTTACAGGAACGAATCATACAGGCTTGGGGAAGGAAATATCTACGCAAATATCGGAAATGTCCTGAGCAAGAGGGGGAATTACAAAAGCGCCCTCGAACATCATAAGCGCGCACTTGCAATCCACCGCCGCCTTCAGAACCGGATTTGGGAAGGCAATGACTACACCAACATAGGGAATATATACAACATACAGGGAGACCGGAATAACGCCGTACGCTACTACGAGAAGGCGCTGAAGATACATTCCGACCTGGGTCACAGGCTTGGGGAGGCAAATGACCATGCAAACCTTGGGACTATCTATGCTGAGATGGGCAAATATGACAAGGCATTGAGTTTTTACAAAAAGGCGTTGACTATCCACAGGCATTTGACTAACCGGCTTGGTGAAGGAAGCGATTATGCCAACATCGCAAATATATACAGCCATAAAGGGGGCTATTCGAGGGCCCTCGAATATTATCATAAGGCCCTCAAAATACACGAGGAGTTGAACAACCAGGTAGGTGTCGGTAGTGTATATACGAATATTGGTAATACATACTGTCATCAGGGTGATTATGATAAGGCCCTTGATTTTCATCAGAAGGCCCGCCGGATCCACCAGAATATGGGAAACATGCTCGGAGTGGGAAATGTCTATGCCAACATAGGAAATATTTACAGCAGCAAGGGGGATTTTGACTCTGCCCTTAAGTACCAGGAGATGGCGCTTGATATATTTAAAGAAATAGGAAATACGAGCGGTGAACAGGGGGCGCTGGCAAATCTTCATGTAAGCCTCGGAAATATTTACAGCAGCAGGGGTGAATATGATAAGGCCCTCGATTTTCTTCTTAAGTCGGTTGATATATATAAACATATGGACAACAAGACCGGTATAGGGAATGCTTATGCCCAGATTGGGTCTGTCTACAGCAGCAAGGGTAATTATAAACGGGGATTACATTTTCTTAATAATGCCCTTAACATACATCTCAAACTCGGCGACAGGATATCCACAGAACTGGATTACCTGGGCATAGGGACTATTTATATAAAGTGCGGGGAATACAAGAAGGCGCTTCATTTCAATAAAAAGGCCTTGAACCTCCACAAGTCAAAGAAATAAATGGATTATATAATCCTCTGTCAGGATGAGCTCCCTTACTTCTTATTGCTCTTAAAAAACCTTTCTTCCAAAAGGGACACGATTCATTTTATTGTAAATAGTCAGTCCCTGTTTGAAAGACTTCAGGGTCAGGGGGTATCGGCTGAGATATGCTCATTTAATAAAAAGCTGGACAGGTTTTTCAGAGACCTGCAGTTAAAACCTAATAGCTGCCTTATCATATCAGTTAAGAACAGGACATTTTTATCAAATATATTGAAGATAGTGGCAAGGTATCACCCCTATCAGCCAACGATTATAATTGAAGAAAAAGATATTGATCTGCCTGATCAGCTCAGCGCAAAGGTACTTAAACCGTCTTTGATATTTACAGAGCTTTGCCTTCCGAGGATAGAGGAGGCCTTCACAAAAAAACATATCCATGAGATAAGAGAGCTGTTTAAAGATAAAGACAAGATTCTCCTGCTTATACAGTCAGACCCTGATCCTGATGCAATAGCGAGCGCCCTTGCCTTTCGCCACCTCATAGGACGCAACAGATCAACGGCACATATAGCATCTTTTGGAGAGGTGACAAGGCCTGAGAATGTGGCGATGCTCAGGCTGCTGGATATAGAGATTGAGAAGATCACACCGGATGTAATTCAAAAATATGACAGCCTCTGCATGCTGGATGTTCAACCTCCCCATCTGTTTACCAATAGTAATCAGTGCATAAACATGGTAGACGTGGTAATAGACCACCACCCGGATAAACCCGGTTATCTGGCAAAGATAAAAGACATCAAGGCCAACTACGGGGCAACATCTACTATCCTCACTGAATACTTGAGGGCCGTTGATTTCAGTATCTCTCAACGCCTCGCTACTGCCCTCCTGTATGGTATAAAGAGCGACACACTGCTGCTTGGAAGGGGTGTTGACCCTGCGGACATCAAGGCATTCTCTTATCTGTATCCCCTTGCAAACACGAATATCCTTCGGAAGATAGAGCGCCCTGAGGTTTACCCTGAAGATATAGACTCCTTCAGCAATGCCCTCAAGAAGAGGAAAATAATTAATAATATATTATTTTCCCACCTCGGCAGGGTGAGGCGTGAAGATGTAATACCTCATTTTGCAGACTTTTCTTTACAAATAGAGGGAGTAGAGTGGTCAGTTGTCTCTGGAATATTCAAAGGCAATCTGATAATATCTGTCAGAAATGTCGGATATGTCAGGAGTGCCGGTGTAATCATGAAGAATGCGTTCAACCAGCTTGGCAGCGCCGGCGGGCACAGTCATATGGCAAAGGCCGTGGTCCCGTTAAAGAACTTTTATAAATTTTTTGGCGACAAACGTGAATCAACTATAAGGGACCGGATAATAGATCTATTCCTTGCCGGTTTTGAAGAGACAACCAAAGAACAGGAGGGTTAAACGATGATATGCAACATTTTTTACAAAAATCTTGAACCTATGCCGCAGGTAGAGGCAATGCTTGAAAAAAAGGTCAGCAAGGTTGAAGAGCTTCTTTCGAGCTTTGATGATGATACGATACGCCTTGAAGTAACTTTTGAAAAACAGGCACGTCGGGAGGAGTATTATGTTTCACTGACCCTTGCCGTTCCAAAGAAAACGTTGCGGGCTAAAGACGAGGGGTTTGATGCCTTTAATGCAATGAATCTTGCCTTTGATGAACTGCTGAGGGAGGTCAAGAAGTTTAAGGATATGATGAAAAAAGAGCACACATATAAAATACGGCGGGCGGAGAAAAAGCCCCGGAAGACGGAGTAATAAGAAGCAATGAGCAATGAGTTAGCAAGTAAAAGTGAAGGAAAGAGTAAAAAAAGAACTGACGACAGGATAACAGACCTTTTTTCTGACAGCATCAGGGTAAAGGAGCAGTTCGTGTCGCAATATGCCTCTCTGATCATGGAGGTCTCTGAACTGATTGTCTCCTGCTTCAGGAATGGTAATAAGCTCTTATTGATGGGAAATGGCGGAAGCTCTACTGATGCCTCTCATATTGCAGGTGAATTTATAGGCAGGTTTAAGAATGATCGCCCGCCACTCCCTGCCATAGCTCTTAATACAGACACGGCAGTTTTAACCTGTATAGGTAATGACTATGGATTCAACCATGTCTTCAGCCGTCAGGTAGAGGCCCTTGCGAGAGCTGGAGATGTTGTAGCAGCGATAAGCACAAGCGGAAATTCTCCTAATATTTTAGCGGCTGTGGAAACCGCCAAAAAGATGGGGATTATAGCTATCGGCCTGACCGGAGGCAGCGGCGGCAAACTTGCATCCATTGTGGATTATGCCTTCATAGTCCCGTCGAAAGATACCGCCCGGATACAAGAGGTACACATTACCCTGGGCCATGTCATCTGCCAGGTTGTAGAAGACGTAATGTTTGGAGACCCTTCTTGAGCCAGTGGCTCATAAGTATTTAGATTATGATTCTCAACATATCAGAATTATCCTCAAGGGTTAAGTCTTTAAAACAGGCTGGAAAGCGCATTGTCTTTACAAACGGCTGTTTCGATATCATTCATGTAGGTCATGTCCGGTATCTTAAAGAGGCGCGGGGTCTCGGCGATGTGCTTGTTGTCGGTTTAAACAGTGACGAGTCTGTCAGGTCAATAAAGGGTAATAACCGTCCAATTGTCCCGCAGGGAGAACGTGCAGAGGTACTTTCATCACTCAGGGCTGTAGACTTTGTAGTTGTTTTTGATGAGCCTGACCCTTACAATGTCATTGCAGAATTGAAACCAGATATACTTGTTAAAGGTGGTGACTGGCGTATAGAAGACATTATCGGCAGAGATGTTGTGGAATCCTGCGGCGGTAAGGTCTGTACCATTCCGTTTATTGAAGGGGCGTCTTCTTCACGGATTATTGAGGATATAATAAATAAATATAACTTAAATCCCCCTTAATCCCCCTTTTTCAAAGGGGGAAATTAGTTTCTCCCCTTTCTTTAAGATAGGAAGGAAATTATCTCCGACTTTCTTTTAGTAAGGGGGAGATTGTGCCCCACTTTAGTAAAGGGGGGTAAGGGGGGATTTGATTCTTGCACTCTCTTGTCAGATCTTTTTTCTAAAATTTTAAATAACATAACAAAGGGGGTTCTGAGACAAGTTCAGAATGAAGGGGAGGCTGTATCCCCGGGTGAACAGGTATCTAAAATCAGCGGCCTCTGGGGGTCATCAAAGGCCCTCTTCCTGACAGAACTCTTTGATCGGACAACTCACTCTATATTCGTAGTTACCCCGGACGGTGAAACAGCAGAGGCTTTGCTTACGGACCTCAGGTTATTTTCACGATTCTTCCTCTCCCCTCCCGACTTATTCTCATTTCCTTACTGGGAAATCCTTCCGTATGACACCATACTTCCACATACTGACATAACACACATAAGGATGTCAGGATATCTTGCATTATTATCAGGAAGGCGCGGGATCTTTGTGAGTCCGGCTTATTCCATGATCCAGCAGGTGATAACACCCGGCACATTACAGGGTCTGATTAAGAAGATCGAGCCTGGTATGGAGATGGACAAAGAGGCGCTTGCAGCACACCTGGTTGACATAGGTTATGAGCCTTCTGACCTGGTGGTTCATCGTGGATTATTCTCTCTTCGGGGCGGTATAGTTGACATATTCTCTCCCGGAGAGGAATACCCTGTCCGGGTAGAATTC
This sequence comes from Nitrospirota bacterium, assembly GCA_020846775.1. NCBI lineage: Bacteria > Pseudomonadati > Nitrospirota > Nitrospirota bacterium. The sequence goes on along the minus strand of JADLDG010000091.1, from coordinate 46,193 downwards.
TTTGGGGATTCTATAGAGTCATTGCGGAGTTTTGATCCTGAGACACAGAGATCTGTAAGTCAGATGGAGTCTGCTGTTATTATGCCGGCAAAGGAGCTGCCACACCTTGAGAACCACCGCAAACAGCAGGCGTCCGGCGGTTCGCTTTTTGAATATCTTTCTGATGAAGATACTTTAATATTTGATGAGGCGGCAGAGATCAAACAAAATTCCTCAGAATACTGGTCTCAGATCCTGGAGATTTATAAGGACGCCCTGCTCCAGGGACGCCGTGTTGCGGAGCCGGAGAAATTATATTTTCCATGGGATGAGATTGTAGATATCCGAAGCCTGTTTAAGAATAAGATAGATATTGAGTCTATACCTATTGAAGGCACTGCTTCTGTTTCTATTAATTCGACATCATTGCTGCTTACAGAGACACGTTCAAATCCCCCCGTACCCCCCTTTTCTAAAGGGGGGAATATAAGTCCCCCTTTGAAAATGGGGGATACGGGGGGATTTTCATTTTCCTTAAAAGATATCGCAGAAAGGCTGGACATTCTAAGGAAAGAGAACCTCCTTGTACTTGTGTCACCTACAGACGGGCAGGCGGAGCGGTTCAGGGACTTATTTATTGAGTATGACGTTCCTGCAACCATTACTGATACGGCTAATTTGTCGCAACTGTTACGCAAGGGAGCCGAAAAGGTTCCCTCCCCTTCAAGGGGAGGGTCAGGGTCGGGATGGGGTTCTCTTCCGGTACACATCATAACAGGCCACCTCTCTTCGGGGTTTTTTTATCCGGATGCATACCTGATATTTATAACAGAGGAAGAGATCTTCGGTAAACGGGGCAGGCGGCGGCCGCCTCCAAAGCAGAAGTCCCGCCCCTTTCAGACGTCATTTCAGGATCTAAATAAGGGTGACTATGTGGTCCATCTCCAGCATGGTATAGGACAGTATGACGGGCTTGTGAGAAAGATACTGAGCGGTGGAGAGGGTGATTTCCTATGCATAAGATATTCGGGAAATGACTATGTCTATGTCCCTGTTAACAAGATGGACCTGGTTCAGAAATATGCCGGTGCAGAGGGACATGCCCCGCACATTGACAAACTCCAGGGGTCTCAGTGGGAAAAAACCAGGAGACGGGTAGAAAAGGCGATTGAAGAAATTGCCGAGGACCTGGTAGAGCTGTATGCAGCACGTATGGTTGTAGAGAGGTCTCCATATCTGCCGGAAGTCCACCTTATGACGGAATTTGAGTCTTCCTTTGAATTTGAAGAGACACCGGACCAGCTGACTGCAATTGAAGATGTAATGAGGGACCTTGGCACACAAAAACCCATGGACCGGCTTATCTGCGGGGATGTTGGCTATGGAAAGACAGAGGTTGCGTTAAGGGCCGTCTGTAAGGTGGTCATAGAGGGTAAACAGGCCGCAATACTTGTCCCCACGACTCTGCTGGCCCAGCAGCATTATCAGACATTCGCCCGCCGGTTTGCATCTTTTCCTGTTCGTGTAGAGATGCTGAGCCGTTTCAAGACTCTTAAAGAACAGAAGGAGATTATCAGGGGACTTGCAGAAGGCACTATTGACATTATTATTGGGACACACGGCCTGCTGCAGAAGAATATTTCATTCAGAAATGCCGGCATATTTATCGTTGATGAGGAACAGAGGTTCGGGGTGTCGCAGAAAGAGAGGCTAAAACAGATACGCAAGAGTGTAGATGTCCTGTCCCTCTCAGCAACGCCTATTCCCAGAACCCTCCAGATGGCGCTGCTTGGAATCCGTGATTTAAGCGTCATTGAGACACCTCCGGAAGACCGGCTTGCCATCCATAGCGTCATAATCCCTTTCGATAAAAGGATAATAAGGAGCGCCATCCTGCGTGAATTTGACAGGGGGGGGAGTGTCTATTTTGTTCACAACAGGATAGAAAATATAGCAGGCATCGCAAATCTACTGCAGGAGCTCGTACCGGAGGCACGGATAGGGGTGGCCCATGGACAGATGAGAGAGAAACTGCTTGAAGATGTCATGATCAAGTTTATTAATGGTGATTATAACCTCCTTGTCTGTACCGCCATAGTTGAGTCAGGTCTTGATATACCTGATGCAAACACTATCATCATCAATCGTGCAGATATGTTCGGTCTTGCAGATCTGTATCAGCTCAGGGGACGTGTCGGCCGGTCCGGTCACCAGGCCTACGCATATCTGATAGTGCCTGCAGATGAGGCCCTGACGTCAGATTCTAAAAAAAGGATAAAGGCTATACAGGAACTTACCGGTCTTGGCGCTGGTTTCCGTCTCGCAAACAAGGACCTTGAGATACGGGGCGGAGGCAATCTGCTTGGCCGCAAGCAGTCAGGTCACATTTCGTCTGTAGGTTTTGAGCTCTATACCCAGATGCTTGACCGGGCGGTCAAGCATCTACGGGGTGAAAAGGTAGAGGAGGATTTTATCCCTACAATAAATCTGAGGATAGCGTCTTTTATACCTGAGGAATATATAAGTGATTCATCACAGAGGCTTTCTCTGTATAAGAGACTCTCATCAATTAGAGAAAAAGAACAGATCTTTTCTATACAGGAAGAGATGCTTGACCGTTATGGTCCGGTGCCTGTGCAGGTGGAAAACCTTCTAAAGATTATAGAAATTAAATTGTCAGCCTGTATGACCAGGGTTTCTAAGATAGAAGAAGGTGAGAACGGCATAGTCTTTACTGTTGACCCTGAGGTTACTAAGAATAACAAGGATATATTGCAAAAACTCCTTAAAATCTATGCCAATAAAATCCAGTTTCTCTCAGAATACAAGTTTCAAATGTTGTTGAAAAATAAAGAGACTGTATCAATGTTTTCTGAAATAATAAACTGCTTGAAAGTTGTAGGGGGGTATGTTTAAATATTACATTTATTTAACGCAAAGGAGATATGATGAAGAAAAGAGTTTTATTTTTATCTGTAGTAATGTTTTCTGCAATGACCTTAACGTTTACTTCCTGTTCGCAAAAGAAGGAGGCTGCCAAGGTCGGCAGCAGCGAACCGGTACTGGCTAAGATCAATAATACGGAGATTACACTGGCAGACTTCAATGAGCGCCTTAAGGAATATCCATCTGTGGCACATGGTGGAACCCTTGACATGGAGACCAAGAAAGGTTTTCTGGATAATTTGATTGTACGGGAACTATTATACCAGGAATCTCTCCGTGAAGGCCTTGACAAGGACAAGGAAACAGCAGCTATGCTCGAAGAGATGAAAAAGAGGCTGCTCGTTGAAAAGTATTTTAAAAAAGAGCTGGATGGAGATATGAAAATTTCAGAAGAGGAATTAAAAAAATATTATGATGAGCACCCTGACGAGGCAAAGGCCCCGGTTGAGATCAGGGCAAGTCACATACTTTTAAAGACTCGCGAAGAGGCAGAGGCTGTTCTGGCAAAACTTAAGGCCGGCGCTAAATTTGAAGATCTTGCAAAGTCATCTTCTATTGATACAGGGAGTAAGGTACGCGGCGGTGATCTTGGTTATTTTCACTCAGGGGTTATGGTACCTGAATTTGAAGAAGCGGCTTTTAAATTACAGAAAGGCGAGACAAGCGGTCTTGTTGAGACACGTTTTGGTTTTCATATCATCAAGGTAACTGACAGGAGGACCGGAAAAGAGAAAAGTTTTGATGAGGCTAAAGCAGAATTGGAACAGAAGCTCTTAAAGAAAAAGAAGAAGGAAAAATTTGATAATCTTGTAGCCGGGCTTAAATCAAAGGCAAATATTACTATTAAGGAAGACCTTTTAAAGTAAAAATGAAATCTATTAAAATCATTTTTATAATTTTTCTATTCTCATTTACCATTCTTCATAATTCATATGCATCTGAAGACCGTATTATTGCTGTAGTTAACGATGATATTATCACTCTAAGCGAATTAAATACAGCAGATACCAGGATATTTAAGTCAACATCCTTGTCTTTCTTGATTGAAAAAAAATTACAGCTTCAGGCGGCAAAAAAAAAGGGGATGTCGGTAACCAATAGTGAGTTTGAAGATGCACTTAATGATGTAAAAAAAATGAACGGATTTTCTTCCGATGACGAGATGAGGAATGCTTTATTGAAAGAGGGTGTCTCATTTGAAGATTATAAGAGAGAATTATCCGAGCAGTTATTAATACTTAAGGTTATAAACAGGGAGGTTAAATCCAAGATTTCTGTAAGTGACAAGGATGTAGAAAATTATTATCAGTCACATAAAGGTAATTTCAAGGTCCAGGAGAGCATAAGAATTGGTTATGTAAATGTGCCATTGAAAACATTAGACTCTGAGGATGAGGAAAGGTCGGCATTAAGAAAGATTACAAGTATTCTTACTGACCTTAAGAATAACATATCCCTGTCTGAACTCAAGAGAAGGTATTCTGATTCAAAGGATATAAACTTTGTAAATGACCTTGGTTTCGTTAAGAAGGGTGATTTAATGCCTGAAATTGAAAATCCTGCCTTCAATCTGAAGGAAGGCGAGATCAGTGATGTAATAAAGACCTCAAAAGGTTTTTACATAATTAAGAAGATTGAAGTAAAAAAGACTGAATTTAAACCCATAGATGCGGTTAAAGATATAATAAGGGATGCTGTATTTCAGGATAAGAGTGAGAGTGCCTACAAAGACTGGATATATAATCTAAAAACCTCTTCTTATATTAATATTTATATATAAAAGATAGTAATAGTAGTAAGGGTTGTTAATTTGTTGATAGTTTTGTAACGTTATGTAAAATAAAGGTAATAATTGATATAAACATGTGCAAAAGAAGATGCGGTATTAAGTTTAATCACGTTGCCTTTACTTTAATAGTCTGTTATAGTATAAAATCCTTCATTAAGTCTCGCAAAAATAAATAAGCTGCATATGCAGTGCTTTACAACTCTTTGTAATATATGTAATTAACACAGTTATTAACACCTGTTAATAACTGTGTTTGTAAATTGGTTACAGGATGTTTAAATGGATATTTGGGAATTAAGTCTCTCTGAAATAGAAAACATAATAACAAAACAGAGTTTTGATAACTGGTTTCGTAACACCAGGCTCCACTCTTTAAAAGAAGATTTTATGGAGGTAGGTGTTCCGAATATATTTCTTGGCAACTGGCTGCGGGACCACTTTATGGATGTTATTAAGAATACGGTAAAAAAAGTTGCGGGAAAAGAAATTGATGTAGATTTCGTAGTCTGTGAGGATATGAAAGAGGCTCTTACAGACTCAGCTCCTGCCGTAAGCCTGAAGAAAAAGAAAGATGAAAGACTAAATCCAAAGTATACCTTTGATTCATTTGTAATTGGCCCGAGCAATCAGTTTGCTCATGCTGCAACAAGGGCCGTTGCTGAAAATCCCGGCGCCGGTTATAATCCATTATTTATATACAGCGGTGTTGGTCTTGGAAAGACACACCTTCTCAATGCCATAGGAAACCATATTATGGCGGAAAAACCTTCATACAGGATTCTTTATGTATCTTCCGAGCAATTTACCAATGAGGTTATTCAGTCTATTCTTAACAACAAGACGACTGAACTGAGGAATAAATACAGAAACAACATAGATGTTTTGCTGATGGATGATATTCAGTTTATAGCCGGCAAAGACCGGACTGTTGAAGAATTCTTCTACACCTTTAATACCCTGTATGAGGCACATAAACAGATAGTTATTACAAGTGACCGTTTTCCCAAGGATATACAGCATATAGATGAAAGACTCCGTTCAAGGTTTGAATGGGGATTGCTGGCGGATATACAACCGCCGGATATAGAGACGAGGATTGCCATACTTAAAAAGAAGGCAGCAGGGGAATTCCCTCATGTAAATTTTCCGGATGATGTTGCAATGTTTCTGGCTGAGAATATTAAGACCAACGTTCGGGAGTTGGAGGGGGCATTGATAAGACTGGGTGCCTTCTCATCCCTGACAGGGCAGGAGCTTTCCTATGAGCTTGCAAAGCGGATATTTAAAGATATTATCAGGGAGAGGGAAGAAAAGATAACAGTAGAGAAGATCCAGAAGGTAATAACTTCACATTTTAATATAAAGATGGTGGATCTTAAGTCAAAGAAAAGGACAAAGACACTGGTTATTCCGCGGCAGATAGCTATGTACTTAAGCAGGGAGATCCTGAAGATGTCTTTTCCTGAAATAGGAAGGCTGTTTGGGGGAAAGGACCATTCTACGGTTATATATTCCTGCAATCTGATTGAAAAACAGAAGGTGGATGATCCCAATATGGTTTATTTGATAGAGGATTTGATCAAGAAGATTAAAGAGTAAAAAACCGGGTATTTTTGAGAATAATTTGGTTACATAGTTAAATATTTAGAAGGAAGGAGCATATATGAAACTTCAAATTGAAAAAGGTGTCTTATTGTTAGGGCTTCAGAGGGTTCAGGGTATTATTGACAGGAGAAGCACTGTGCCAATACTGTCCAATATCCTGCTTGAAGGTAAGGTATCAACCTCTGAGTCCAGGCACGCAACCCTTGACATCATTGCAACTGATCTTGAAATCGGAATGAGGGGCTCTTATCCGGCACAGATCAATGGGGAAGGGGCGATTGCGGTTTCCGGGCGGAAAATTTATGATATAGTAAGGGAACTTCCGGATGGAATAGTAGATATTTCTGTTGAAGATGGGAAGCTGTTAACTGTAAGGGCAGGCAAGAGCCTTTTCAAAATAACAGGCTTTAATAAAGAGGATTTTCCAACACTTCCCGAGGTGACGGAAAATGAGATGATCGAGGTAGAATCCCGGATATTAGGGGATATGATTAATAAGACCATCTTTGCAGTTGCAGATGCAGATGCAAGACATGTCTTGAACGGCGCCTTGCTTGAATTTGAAAACGAGGAAGGAAAAATGGCTGCAATACGCATGGTTGGTACAGATGGCCACAGGCTTGCCCTGTGTGAGAGGCGCCTGGGGACGGCTGGGGCCAGTGAAAAAACAGGTAGTGCATCAAGGTCTCAAACCATCATCCCCAAAAAGACATTACATGAGATGCGCAGATTTTTGGATGTAAATGAAAATATAAAGCTTGGTATAGGCGAAAAAGAGCTTTCATTAAAGGGAGAAGACATTTTCATAACATCTCGGCTTATAGATGGAATTTATCCAAACTACAAACAGGTCATTCCAAAAGGCGGGGACCAGATCATCAGGATTAACAGGCAGATGTTTATGAATGTTATAAAACGTATTTCAGTGATGTCCCGTGAAAAGACTAAGGCATTGCTGGTCGAGTTTGCTCAGAACAAGGCAATATTGAAATCCAGGGACCCGGAAATTGGTGAGGCCGTAGAGGATATTGATATACGGTATGAGGGTAAAGGGCTCACAGTAAGCCTTAACTACCAGTATTTACTTGATGCGCTCGGTTCAATGGAAGATGAAGAAGTGATTATTGAGACACAGACCGGTCTGACCCCCTGCATAATTAAGCAGGAAAAGGACCCCTGCCATCTGTGTATAGTTATGCCGATGAGGGTCCAGGACGGCGAATAGAGCGAGGTAAAATGGAAGAACAATATACTGCAGAAAACATAAAGGTGCTGGAAGGGCTGGAGGCGGTAAGGAAGCGTCCTTCCATGTATATAGGCAACACCGGCACTGAGGGTCTCCATCACCTGGTTTATGAGGTTGTTGATAACAGCATTGATGAGTCAATGGCCGGCTACTGCGAGAACATTGAGGTTATTGTCCATATTGATAACAGTGTTACAGTGATTGATAATGGAAGGGGCATCCCTGTTGACATGCACCCCACACAGAACAGGCCGGCTGCAGAGGTAGTGCTTACTGTATTGCATGCCGGCGGAAAATTTGATAATGAGACCTATAAGGTATCAGGCGGTCTTCACGGGGTAGGAGTGTCGGTTGTTAATGCCCTGACAGAGTGGCTTGAGCTGGAGATTAAAAGGGACGGTTCTGTTTATCAACAGAGATATGAGCGGGGGACTCCGGTTACCCCCCTCAACATCGTGGGCAAGACAAAGAAGTGCGGCACAAAGATTACATTCAAGCCAGATACGGAAATATTTGAATATACAGAGTACAGCTTCGACACGCTCGCACACAGGTTGCGGGAACTGGCCTTCCTGAATAAGGGGCTTGAGATCTCAATTGCAGATGAGCGTACGGGAAAGACAGGCCTTTATAAATACAAGGGCGGGATTGTTCAGTTTGTGGATCATTTGAACGGGAACAAGAATTCCATTCATAATCCCGTATATATAACTGCTGAAAAAGGGGGGGTAATACTTGAGGCCGCCATACAGTATAACGACAGCTACGCTGAAAACCTCTTCTCTTTTGCAAACAACATAAATACCAAAGAGGGCGGGACCCACCTTATTGGTTTTAAGACAGCCCTTACACGGACGATCAATAACTATGCCTCAGGGAATAATATGCTGAAGGGTGAGACACTGACTGGTGATGATATCAGAGAGGGTCTGACTGCGGTGGTCAGCATTAAACTCCCTAATCCACAGTTTGAAGGACAAACCAAGACTAAACTTGGCAACAGTGAGATAAAGGGGCTGGTAGAAGCGGTAGTCAATGAACAGCTGGGGACATTCTTTGAAGAGAATCCCTCTATTGCGAGGAAGATAGTTGACAAGTCATTGAATGCCGCAAGGGCAAGGGAGGCCGCGAGAAAGGCAAAAGAGCTTATCAGGAGAAAAAATGCAATGGATGGAGGCAATCTGCCGGGGAAACTTGCGGATTGCTCTGAAAAAGACCCTGAATTCTGTGAATTGTTCCTGGTTGAAGGAGATTCTGCAGGCGGTTCTGCCAAACAGGGCAGGGACAGGCGAAATCAGGCGATATTGCCGCTCCGGGGGAAGATATTAAATGTTGAAAAGGCACGTTTTGACAAGATATTATCCAGTGAAGAAATAAGAACGATCATTACTGCTTTGGGCACAGGTATAGGGACTGAGGATTTTGATCTGTCGAGGGCGAGGTACCGCAAGATAATTATTATGACAGATGCTGATGTGGACGGGGCTCACATAAGAACCCTCATCCTGACATTTTTCTACAGGCAGATGCCTCAGCTTATTGAGAATAAATATATCTATATAGCTCAGCCCCCGCTGTTTAAGGTATCAAGACAAAAGGCGGAGCAGTATATCAAAGATGAGAATGGGCTTAATAGTTTCCTGATTAAGACTGCCTCGAATGAGATAGAACTGCTGGATAAGGAGAAAAACTCCTGGATAAAGGGAGAGAGGCTTGAAAAGCTTCTGAGCAAGCTGGTTACTTATAAGAGTCTTATTGATCAGATGTCAAAAAAGCAGAATGACCCTGATGTAATGAGTACACTGACACAGTCAGACATAGACAAGGAGTCATTGAAAGACCGTAATATAGTGGAAGGGCTTATTGCAAAGATCAAGGATAGGTTTACGTCGCGTCGGCCCGGAGATTCTTTAAATGTTGAGACTATAACTGATGAGGAGCACAAATCGTACAGGCTGGAGATTGAAATCAGAAGATCCGGGGTGCATCAGACAATGATTATTGATGAAGACTTCATCTCCTCACCTGAATTCAGGGAGTTGAAGGCCCTGGCACCGGGAAAGACCGGACTAGGCACTGCGCCCTATAAGGTGCGCTCTCAGGACATGGAGCATACCCTGGAGACATCTTCATCGCTCCTTTCATTTGTAATGGAAACAAGTAAGAAGGGTCTTAACATACAACGTTATAAAGGTCTGGGGGAAATGAACCCGGGTCAATTGTGGGAGACCACAATGAACCCGGAAAGCAGGACACTGCTCCAGGTTACACTGGAAGACAGCGTAGTGGCTGATGAGATCTTTACAATACTTATGGGAGATCAGGTAGAGCCGCGAAGGAAGTTTATTGAGGATAATGCGAGGGAAGTTAAGAACTTAGATGTGTAGTTCACGCTGAAAAATGGGGGTACCCAAATCCCCCTTAATCCCCCTTTTTCAAAGGGGGAAATTAGTTACTCACTTTTATTCAAAGGGGGAAAGCAGTTACCCCACTTTAGAAAAGGGGGGCAGGGGGATTTGAAAGGCTATTTCGAGTGAAGGCATGGAGGGAATGACTTGGCAATAGGTGGTGAAAAGAAGGTGCCGGTTAGTATAGAAGATGAGATGCGGTCTTCGTATCTTGACTATGCTATGAGCGTTATTGTTGGAAGGGCGCTTCCGGATGTAAGAGATGGCCTGAAACCTGTTCACAGGCGTGTCCTGTTTGCCATGCATGAGATGGGTGTTGCATGGAACAGGCCGTATAAAAAGTCAGCAAGGATCGTCGGTGATGTAATAGGTAAGTATCATCCGCATGGTGATGTTGCGGTATACGACACTGCTGTCAGGCTCGCACAGGACTTCTCGATGAGATACCCGCTGATTGATGGTCAGGGTAACTTTGGTTCTGTTGACGGCGACCCTCCTGCGGCAATGCGTTATACCGAGATCAGGATGGACAGGATCACCAGTGAGATGCTGGCTGATATAGATAAAGAGACCGTTGACTTCGCCCCCAATTATGATGGCTCCATGGAAGAGCCGGTAGTCCTTCCTGCAAAGGTCCCTAATCTCCTGATCAATGGTGCGTCAGGAATTGCCGTAGGTATGGCGACAAACATACCGCCGCATAATCTTGGTGAGATTGTAGACGGATTGATTATGTATATAGAAAATCCGGACATAACGGTGGATGAGCTGTCAGGGGTTATAAAAGGCCCTGATTTTCCAACGGCAGGTTTTATTCATGGCCTTACCGGCATCCGGGATGCATACAGGACCGGCAGGGGTATTGTTCAGATGAGGGCGAGGGCGCTTATCGAGACAAATCAAAGGACAGACAGGGAGAGTATCATTGTAACGGAGATCCCGTATCAGGTGAACAAGGCTAAGCTGATTGAAACCATTGCAGGTCTTGTGAGGGATAAGAGGATTGAGGGGATCTCTGAGGTGAGGGATGAGTCAGACCGCGAAGGAATGCGCATAGTAGTTGAAGTAAAGCGCGGGGAGCAGTCAGCTATTATCCTTAATCATTTATATAAACATACGCAGATGCAGAGCAGTTTCGGTATCATCATGCTGGCCCTCGTAAATAATCAGCCCAGGGTGCTGAATCTGAAAGAGATGCTCCGTTATTTTGTAGAACACCGAAGAGAGGTGGTTGTCCGGCGGAGCCAGTTTGAGCTGCGTAAGGCAGAGGCAAGGGCACATATATTAGAGGGACTCAAGATTGCGCTGGATAATCTTGATGAGATAATAAGTCTGATAAAAAGATCAAGGACGCCTGATGAGGCAAAGGGAGCCCTGATCGAGCGCTTTACCCTTTCGGTTATACAGGCCCAGGCAATTCTCGATATGAGGCTGCAGAGACTGACAGGTCTCGAGCGCGAAAAACTTGAAGAAGAATACAGACAGCTTATTGAGCTGATAGCATATCTGAATTCAGTGCTTGCAAGTGAAGCCCTCGTGATGAAGATTATAACAGATGAGCTTAAACAAATAAGAGAGGCCTATTCAGACCCGCGGAGGACTGAGATTGTCCCCGAGACAAGAGAGATTGATATAGAAGACCTTATAGTGGAAGAGGATATGGTTATTACGATATCCAACACAGGCTATATCAAGAGAAATCCGGTTACTATTTACAGAAGCCAGAAGAGGGGCGGTAAGGGTAAGATAGGGATGGAGACAAAGGAAGAGGATTTTGTTGAACACCTCTTTGTGGCATCCACCCATGACCACCTATTCTTTTTTACTGACAGCGGAAAGGTCTATAGTATTAAGGTACACCAGCTGCCCGAGGCCGGGAGGCATGCTAAGGGCAAGGCCATAGTAAATCTCCTTCAGCTCAACAAGGATGAACGCGTTACTGCTGTGCTTCCTGTAAAGGTCTTCAGTGAGAATGAATATATTGTAATGGCGACTATCAAGGGTGTGATAAAAAAGACCCCTATTAATGCTTACAGCAATATCAGGGTTGGGGGCATTATAGGAATACTGCTCGATGAAGGTGATAAATTAGGGTCTGTCAGGATTACAACAGGCAATCAGGAGATCCTGCTCAGCACTCATAATGGTATGTCAATCCGCTTCAATGAGGAAGATGTAAGGACAATAGGCAGGGTTGGCAGGGGTGTGAAGGGGATTAATCTTGATGAAGATGATTTTGTCGTGGGTATGGAGATAGTTCAGGACAATTCTTCTATCCTGACGGTAACTGAACGGGGCTATGGGAAAAGGACAAACCTGTCGGAATACAGGATGCAGAGCCGCGGAGGCAAAGGTATCCTGACGATCAAGGTCACCCAGAAAAATGGCAAGGCCATGTCAGCCATTCAGGTAACTGAAGATGATGAGATTATGATACTTACTTCAGCGGGTATGATAATCAGGATGAAGACTAAAGATATATCTATTATTGGCCGTAATACTCAGGGTGTAAAACTCATCAATATAGAAGATACTGATAAAGTTGTTGGTGTAGTAAAATTAGCAGAGAGGGAAGATGAAGAGGTTGTCTAATATACGCTATCTGTTTATTTTTTTTGTTGCTTTAACTGTGTCCTCCTGTGCACTGTCTACTCGCAGGCAGCCCTATGCAGCCGGGTATGTGGAAAGGGGTATAGCGTCCTGGTATGGTGAGGATTTCCATGGAAAACCGACGTCAAGCGGTGAGATATACAACATGTATGACCTGACAGCGGCTCACAAACTTATGCCCCTTGGTACAGTCGCAAAGATCACTAATTTGGAAAATAACCAGTCAGTAGTTGTAAAGATAAATGACAGGGGTCCTTTTGTTGAAGGCCGCATTATTGATCTGTCATACTCAGCTGCAAAGGAAATTGGCATGGCGGAGAAGGGATTGTCCAGGGTTGAGATAAAGGTTATGAAGTGGGGAGAGAATTTGACAGACTTTACGGTACAGGTGGGGTCTTTTGAAGTGGAAGAGAATGCACAGAGATTAAAGGATAAACTGAATCTTAAATATAAAGATGTATATGTAACACCATATGAATCTAAAGATAAACAATATTACAGGGTAAGGGTTGGTGCTACAAAGGATATCCGGGAGGCGGAACTCCTGGCTGAAAAGCTTTCAGGGGAAGGTTTCAAATTGTTTATTACAAGGAAAGATTAAGGGGGATGAAGGCTCTATGATAAGGTTCACTGTAAAAGAAGGCCAGGTCTTAAGGGAACGTGTGGATGCAGTACTTGTTGGTATATATGAAGATGCGGGGGAAATGAGTCCGCTTGCTGCGGAGGTGAACAGGCTGCTGGGCGGCGCAGTTGATAAGTTATTGAGCCGTAAGTCTTTTACCGGCAAACTCGAGCAGACAGAGGTACTGGAGGCAAGGGAGACGTCGGCTGCAGGTTACTTTATCTTGTGCGGACTGGGTAAAGTTGAAAATACCGGGTTGGAACAGATACGGAAGGCTATGGGCCGTGCAGTCCTGCGAGCCAGGGAGATGGGATTAAAGAAGATTGGTGTATCTACAAATTCGTTCATCTGCGAAACTGAACATATTGGTGCAGAGGATGCGGCGACGGCCATGTCTGAGGCGGCGAACCTTGCACTCTACAGATTTACTAAATACAAGGTTAAGGAAAATGGCAATTCAAAAAATATAGAAGAGATACGTTTTGTTGATGAAGGGAAAGAGACGGTGGCCGATGTTAAGACAGGCGTAGAAAAGGGTCGGATCATCTCGGATTCGGTTAATCTTGCACGCGACCTTATTAACCATCCTGCCAATGATATGACCCCGACGATACTTGCGGAGTCGGCAAAGAAAATGGCGAAAGAGGCCCGGGTAAAGTATACAGCACTTTCGAGGCCTCAAATAGAAAAACTTGGCATGGGGGCATTCCTTGGCGTATCTCAGGGAAGTCAGGAACCGCCAAGGTTCATTATCCTCGAATATAATGGCGGTAAAAAGGGGGAGAAGCCTATTGTTGTTGTAGGAAAGTCCATTACTTTTGACAGCGGTGGAATTTCTATTAAACCGAGCGAAGGAATGGGTAAGATGAAATATGATATGTCAGGGGGCGCGGCGACGATTGGTGTATTAAGGGCCGCATCCATGCTCAGGCTGCCGCTGAATGTAGTAGGGCTGCTCCCTGCGACGGAAAATATGCCGAGCGGATCTGCCATACGACCGGGTGATATACTCCGCTCCATGAGCGGGAGAACCATAGAGATAATCAGCACAGATGCTGAGGGAAGGCTTGTGTTAAGTGATGCCCTCTTCTACGCCACCAGGTATAAGCCAAGGTGGATAATAGATATTGCGACGCTGACAGGCGCCTGTGGAGTTGCGCTGGGCAGTCATGCAATAGGAATGCTTGGAAATGACAAGGATTTAAAGGATCGGACTAAAACAGCCGGTGAGAAGGTTTGGGAACGGGTCTGGGAGATGCCTTTATGGGATGACTATGCTGAGCAGATAAAGAGTCCTGTGGCAGATATGAAAAACTCCGGTGGAAGGGAAGGCGGGGTTATAACGGCTGCAATCTTTCTAAGTAAATTTGTTGAGGACTATCCCTGGGTACACCTTGACATTGCCAGCACAGAATGGATTGACAAGGACAGGGCATATGTTCCCGCAGGACCAACAGCAATCGGAGTAAGGTTGATACTGCAGATGTTAATAGATGCCTGTTAAGGTTTCAGTTTTTGGGGGAGTTGTTGATAAGATAAAGAATAGTGCCCCGCCGAAGCGGGGCACTTAATTCTACGGATTTACACTTTAGTGACGTTCTTTGCCTGAGCGCCTTTTGGACCGGATGTAACTTCAAACTCTACTTCCTGACCTTCGCTCAAGCTTTTGAAGCCTTCTTCAGTTATGGCTGAAAAATGTACAAAGACATCTTCGCCATTTTCTTGTTCAATGAAACCGTAGCCTTTTTTATCATTGAACCATTTTACACGACCTCTTGGCATTGCTTCTGACCTCCTTTTCTACAGAAATAAAAAAAACCGCAGAGGCCACTAAAACCCCTGCGGTTACCGATGGCCGACCTACTATAACTTCAAAACTACCACTTCTTATGCTTTAAAACGTTAACAATCTAACATAATAAAATATTATCGTCAAGAGGAAAAAATCCTTTAAAAAAGCTTTATGACCCGGACTCTCCCAGATATGCCTCCCTTACCTTTTTGTTTGATATAAGCGCCCTTGCATCATCGGAAAGTATAACTGTTCCTGTTTCTATAACATATCCCCTGTTCGCCAGCATGAGGGCTGCCCTCGCATTCTGTTCAACGAGGAGGATGGTAACACCCTCTCCATTAATTTTACGTATTATCTCAAAGATCTTTGAGACTACCATAGGCGCTAATCCCAGTGAAGGTTCGTCAAGAAGAAGAAGCACTGGGTTTGACATGAGTGCCCGCCCTATTGCAAGCATCTGCTGTTCCCCTCCGCTCAGTGTCCCCCCATACTGACTTCTGCGTTCAGAGAGTATCGGGAAATGACTGTAGACCATATCAATACGTCCTTTTAATTCTTTCTTATCCCTGCACAAAAAGCCCCCCATCTCCAAATTCTCAAGGACTGTAAAACGCGGGAAAATCCTCCTCCCCTCAGGGACGTGAGAAATCCCAAGCTCCACAATTTTGTGAGGCATCAGGTTTGATATGTATTTATTTTCGAATGAAATGCGTCCCCTGGAAATCTTATTAATTCCTGATATGGACATCAGTGTGGTAGTCTTGCCTGCGCCGTTTGCACCGATTATTGTAACGATCTCTCCTTTATTGACATCCAGGGAGATCCCTTTGAGTACCTCAATCAGTTCATATGAGGCGTGAACGTTTTCCAGACGCAGCATCAGTTATAGCCTTCCTCTTTCCCCAGATATGCCTCTATCACAGCCGGGTCCTTTTGTATATCAGCCGGGCAACCTTCTGCTATCTTCACCCCATAGTCAAGGACGGCAACACGGTCGGAAATACCCATAACGACCTTCATGTCATGTTCAATAAGGAGTATTGTGATCCCCATGTCACGTATCAGCCTTATGATTTCCATGAGTTGTCTGGACTCACTCGGGTTCAATCCTGCAGCAGGTTCATCAAGCAGAAGAAGTGATGGGTCACTGCCAAGGGCCCGGGCAATCTCAAGCCTCCGCCTGTCTCCATATGAGAGATTCCTCGCCCAGCTCCCGGTTTGATCACCGATGCCAACGAATTCGAGCAGTCTTATAGCCTTTGATGAAAGCCGGCGCTCTTCCTCAACAGTGTTTCGGGTCCGAAATATAGCGCCGGCGATACTTCCCTTAGTCCTGCAGAATCCGCCTACCATTACATTTTCCAGCGCTGACATCTCAGCAAAGAGCCGCAGGTTCTGAAACGTCCTGGCTATCCCGTGTCTTGTGATCTGGTGGGGCTTCAGTCTGCTGATTTTTTCCCCTTTAAACCATATTTCACCCTCGTCAGGAGACACAAGGCCGGTGATACAGTTAAAAAAAGTTGTCTTGCCAGCTCCGTTAGGGCCGATCAGGCTTATGATCTCGCCGGGAACTATATCCAGCACCACCCCATCCAATGCCTTAAGACCGCCAAAATATTTTGAAACACCTTTTGCCTCGAGGAGTGGTTTCATGTCAATGTATTGTATTAAAGTTTGACAACTTCGTAAATAGCCTTGTGACCATTACGCTCTCTGGTCTGCTTGACAGCAAATAGTGATCCTGCTACGGTAATTTTTATTATGAGGATGTTAATTGTGGAAGATGAAAGGAAGGTCTCTAATTTTCTTCGTCAGGCCCTCGAAGAAGAACAGTATGCGGTAGACCAGGCATTTGACGGCGAGAATGGCCTGGATCTCGCCGGGACCTATAACTACGACCTGATTATTCTGGATCTGATGCTCCCTAAGATGGGCGGGCTGAATGTCATCAGGGACCTCCGGAAAAAAAGGTGTCAGATACCTATACTTGTGCTTACGGCAAGGGATGCAGTCAGGGATAAGGTCATGGCCCTTGATTATGGTGGGGATGACTATCTGACAAAGCCCTTCTCCATTGAGGAGTTTCTGGCTCGCGTAAGGGCACTGCTCAGACGCCCCCCCCCGGAGCATGCAGAGGTTATCAGTGTCGCAGACCTGATGTTAAATCCGGTAAAACATGAGGTTTACCGCGGGTCCAGGAGGATAGATCTGACAAACAAGGAGTATGCCCTCCTCGAGTATTTCATGCGGAATCCAAACCGGGTACTTACCCGCACTATGATATCCGAACATGTCTGGAATATTGATTTCGATACAGAGACAAATGTCATTGATGTTTATATTACCTACCTGCGCAACAAGATTGACAAGGGAAAGCCGAATAAAATGATTCAGACGGTCCGTGGTGTCGGTTATATGTTGCGGGAGGATTTTAATGGCCATCCGGACCAAACTGGCCATATGGTTTAGCATTCTGGTAGTCGTTGTTCTGAGTATTCTTACCGGGATAAGATATACCGGATATAAACGTATCTTGCAGAGTCAGAAAGACTACTCCCTGAAGGTGGTTGCCGATGTCCTCGATTCCTCAATCCCAAGGAGGATTCCTGCAAAAGATGATGTCCAGTCAGCTGTAGAAAGAATGAATAAGGAGTATCCTGATATTGAGTTAAAGGGGATACTCATAGAGGTCTATGATCCCTCCAGGGCAATCATTTTCAGCTCGTCAATATCTGAGGCCGAGAGATTTCCTGTTACAGAAGAGATGTGGGGAAAAATATACCACAGGGAAATGAGTCTGACCACGCTTTCTATAATGGAAGGCCTCACCTCCATGCGTGTACTTACCAAGCCGATATTTAACAGGAACAAACTGGTCTACATTATACAGGTAGGAAGTTCCCTTCATGATATTCAAACAACCCTGGAAAACATATTGCTCCTGAATCTTCTCTTCATCCCGGCAACTACTATACTCCTTGGCGGAGGGGGATGGATACTTACGAAGCGGGCGCTGAAACCGCTGGATACCGTGATCAGGGCATCGCATACAATAAGTTCCGGTGATCTGCAGCATAGAATAGAAGTATCAGATAAGACCAGCCGGGAGATACGAGACCTTACGGCCGCCTTTAATCAAATGATCATAAGGCTCGAAACATCTTTCCGGCAGATCCGGGATTTCAGTGAAAATGTCTCTCATGAGCTCAGAATCCCGCTTTCAATTCTGAGGGGGCAGACTGAGCTCAGTCTGAGGAGATTGCGAAGTGGTGGCGAGTACAAAGAGACACTCGAAAGCAATCTCGAAGAGATCCTCCGGATGGAAATGATTGTTGAAAGGCTTTTGTTCCTTTCAAAGGCAGACCGGGGGGAGATTGAGCTCAAAAAAGTTGAGCTTGATGTCGAGGACCTGCTGAGATATGTCTATAATAAACTCCGAATCCCTGCCCGGGAGAAGAATGTTCATATGACATTAGATACAAACGGCCCTGTCCTGATATTGGGAGACGACCTTTTCGTAAGGGAACTATTGCTGAACCTTGTACAGAATGCCATTGTTTATACTCCAGCAGGAGGAGATGTGGCGCTATCGCTCTGCAAAAGAGATACCGTGGCTTTAGTTTCTTTTGCCGATACCGGATGCGGCATTCCTGAAGATGAGGTTCCATACATTTTTGACCGGTTCTATCAGGTTGATAAGTCACGCTCAAACCAGGGACATGGACTTGGGCTTAGCCTCTGCAAGTGGATAGTCGAGGCCCACCAGGGTAAATTGTCGGTAGAAAGCACGGTTGGCAAGGGGAGCAGGTTCACCGTGACATTTCCTCTAAAAGATTAAAATCTTCTAATTTCCTATTAATATTCCTTTAATCTTTTTAGTGTAGTCTTTATAAATTGTGAAGGCAGGCACTTATGAAACAGTCTTCAACGAGAAATAAAAGAGAAAGGGGGTGATTAATATATGAAACGCATATTACAGGGTATGATTATGGCGGTTGCTGTCCTCTCCTTTGTAAGTCTGAGCATTGCGGCAGAGGTCAAGGGTACTGTGGAGAAGATTGATGAGAAGGGTTCATTTTACTTCATAAAAGACGCTAAGGGTAAGGAACATAAGGTCCACTTTGACGCTTCTACAAAAATGACCGGAGATGTGAAGGTTGGCGCTGCTGTCGAGGTGAATGAAACTAAAGGACATGCCAAATCCATTAAGGTAGAAGAGAAAAATGAAGTAAAGAAGGATGAGAAGATGGATAAGAAATAGCGGTTAGCTTCAATCCGCATCCAACAGAAGTGGGCATGGCAGCTTCAGAAAGGATGATTATGTGGCGCAGGATTTTAATGGCGATGTTAATGACTGGAGTGTTGACCATGTCTACGGCTGGGTGCGGGGTGCCGAAGTCTGAGCATGAAAAGATCGTAAGGGAGCTGGAGAAGGCGAATCAGGAAAAGACAACACTCTCTGATCAGCTCAATCAGTTAAAAGTTGAAAATGAATCTCTTAATCAAAAGTTTACACAGTCAGAGAAAGAGATTACAATCCTTCAGAAGGAAAAGGAAGGACTTCAGGCGAGACTGGCTCCCAAAAAGTCGCCTGTTCTATCAAAGCCTAAAAAAAGCAGGTAAATGCTTAAGGTCACTATTTTACAGTAAGAGAGTCTCCCTCATCAATTCCTCTCCTCTCAGAGAGAGGGGTTGGTGAGGACTGTTGTTTCCTTCACCACCTTCAGTCTTTTTCCTTCATCAATCAGGTACTTGAACCAAACGGTGTTGCCCCGTTTCAGGCCTGAAAATGGTTCATTTTCATTGCTTTTATCCTTGTCCAGTCTTACAGTAAGCCGTCTGACGCCTGAGCCGCAAAGATAATACTCGACCTTTCCTTTTGATATCAGCGCTTCGCTTACAACCCTGTAGGAGTTGGTACCGCAGATGTCGCCGATGGAGAGGGTGTCATTTCTGATAATGAGATAGGAGAACTTGAGTGAGTCTTTTTTTAAGCCAGTCAACTTGTCTATTTCCCGTATGGTCGCCGGTGGTTCCCAGGGTATGTCTTCATGGCACCAGTCTTTAGGATTGGTGAGGGCAGCGCACGGATCGCTCAAAAGGCATGGGGAGTAGACATGAAGACCTTCTCTGATAAGGCCGTCTCTGACTTCCAGCAGTTCCCGTGACGTTTCCCTGAGGGCAGGCTCGATGATGATGCAGCTCCCGTTACTGGCAAGGTTCCTCCTTATCAGAGATATTAACAGGTTGATCCGAAAATTGATCCTCCCCCTATATGCAATCCTATCATGATCCGGAAGAAATATCTCGCTCAGTACATTGGATAGGATGATCATATCAAAAGGGCCCTCCGGAAGGGCCTTTGTCCTCCCGATCTCTGATCTTATGGCCAATAGACTGGCGTCTACCAGGGTTTGTTCCTTGAAAGTTCTGAATAACCTCTCAGCATCCCTCAGATTTTCTTCAACCGAGTCAACTGCTGTGAACTCAAGGGATGGTTTGTCTGCTTTAGAAGAGAAGAAGTCCATGACACCGAGGATAACTGTTCCGGGACCTGAACCGAGATCGAGGATTCGTAATGTGTTTTTCCGAAATATCCCTGACGGATGAAGGGACAGTTCCTTGAGGGGGATATGAACTTTATACATGTTTGCCGGGACGTAATAGAGGATATATGCATCCCGCAGGCCTTTATCCTCCAGATAGGGGAGCGGAAGTATTTCACGTTCTCTCGTAAGGAGATTCGAGAGCCTGGCCACATTTGCAGCAAGGGTATGGAGTTCTTTCTTATTCATTATTACGTTTAATCTGCTGTTTTACAATCCTTGACACACATTCTACAATAAAGTTAAACTACTTGAACATGGTGAACATCTTTTTTTTTAAAGCAGCCCTCGGTTTATATTTCCTTGGAATGGCATCATTTCTCTACTTTCTTTACAGCAGGAAGACAAGGCCGCCACGCTTATCTTTTGCCCTGACAGGCCTGGGCTTTCTTGTCCATACAATCGCACTTATAATTCGGACAGCAGAAGCAGCTTATATACCTATAACAAACCTGCATGAGGCTATGGCCTTCTTCTCATGGGCGCTTGTCCTTGCCTTTCTTCTAATAGAGTACAAGTACAGGATCTATGTCCTCGGCTCATTCGTTCTCCCTGTAACTTTTATATCACTTATCTCTTCTGCCACGCTTCCCATGAAGATAAAGATGCTCGATCCTCAGTTGCAGAGTGCCTGGCTTGGCATTCATACCATCCTCGCAATAATGGGCGCTGCGGCGTTTTCTGTGGCATTTCTTGCCGGTGTAATGTACCTTTTACAGGATTGGTTTCTTAAATCAAAGAGGTTTAATAACCTCTATTTTAAACTCCCTGCCCTTGATATGCTGGATAACCTTAATTATCGAGCCATATCCTTCGGTTTTCCTCTCCTTACCATCGGCATTATCACAGGCTCGATTTGGGCTGAATATGCCTGGGGTACCTACTGGAACTGGGACCCCAAACAGACATGGTCTTTGATAATATGGCTTTTTTATGCTGCGATGCTTCATGGAAGGATTACAGTTGGATGGCGCGGCAGAAAGGCGGCCTATCTGGCAATAATAGGGTTTGCCGGTGTGATCTTTACCTTTGCAGGGGTAAACTTTCTCCTTCAGGGGAGGCACGCCTTCTTATAAAGGGTGTGCATTAAATTGTTATGGACATCATATTAGTTGGACTTAGTCATAATACGGCCCCGGTTGAAGTCAGGGAGAAACTGTCATTTTCAGGTCAGATGCTGTCAGATGGGATCAAACGGCTCAGGGAATATGAAAATATCAGTGAATGTCTTATTCTTTCCACATGCAACCGTGTAGAGATTTATGCTATAGTTGACAAGTCTGAGATCGGTATCGCGCGGATCAAGGATTTTCTGCACTCATATCAGACGGCCCTGCCTCTGGAATCCATCTCACAACACCTCTATATTAATAAAAATGAGGCGGCCATAAAACACCTCTTCAGGGTTGCTTCAAGCCTTGATTCCATGGTAGTGGGGGAGCCGCAGATCCTTGGACAGGTAAAAGATGCCTTTGATACGGCGCTTCTTAACAAGACGACCGGTGCGATCATAAATAAGCTGTTTAAAAAGTCCATATCTGTGGCAAAACGGGTACGGACTGAGACTAAGATAGCTGAAAATGCAGTGTCTATAAGCTTTGCCGCAGTTGAGCTTGCCAAAAAGATATACAGTAGTTTAAGGGATAAGAGGGGGATGCTGGTCGGCGCAGGTGAGATGGGTGAGCTTGCAGCAAATTATCTTGTCAGCAGCGGCATCAGAGAGATAGTGGTCTCAACGAGAAACTATGACAGGGCGCTTACTCTTGCACAGACATATAAAGGCAGGGCTGTAAGGTTTGAATATTTTTTAGAGGAAATGAGCAAATCAGATGTTGTAATATGTTCAACAGGCGCCCCGGATTATGTTATCAGGGCTGAGCATATGCAGGATATTATTCATAAGAGGAAAAACAGTCCTATATTTCTTATAGATATATCCGTCCCGAGAAATATTGACCCGGCTATCAATAAGATTGATAATGTATTTCTATATGACATTGATGATCTGCAGGCGGTAGTTGAGGCAAATCGCAGGACGCGAAAAGATGAGGCAGATAAAGGGGAACAAATAATTGTGGAAGAGGTTAAGACCTTCACAAAGTGGTTTAAATCCCTTGAGGTTGTGCCTACCATCGTTGCCCTCAGAGATAAGGTTGAGGAGATACGGAAAAGGGAGATGGAAAGGGTCTCAGACAGACTTCGTACACTCACTCCGGAAGAGATAGCAGCTGTTGACGGTCTTACGAATATGATTGTTAGTAAGATACTGCATGGTCCGCTTGTAACACTTAAATCAGAAGCTGATTCGAGCAATGGCCTTTTGTATGCAGAGACGATAAAAAAGATATTTAACCTTGAGGTCAGGGTGGCTGAGGAGAACGGAGAGGATGACGGAGTATAAAAAGCAATGAGTGGAAAGCAATGAGCAATGAGAAATGATGGTGAATAAACGTTAGTGCGGGCTCGCAAAGGCGCATGAAAATAATCCCCCTTAATCCCCCTTTTTCAAAGGGGGAAATGAAGCCCCCCTTTTCAAAGGGGAAATCAGATTCCCCCCTTTAGAAAAGGGGGGTCAGGGGGGATTTGAAAGGTTGTTTTTGAATGAAAGAAATCAGGATAGGCAGCAGGGGAAGCAGACTTGCGGTATGGCAGGCAGAGCATATAAAAGCAAGGCTTGAGGCGCTGCATGCCGGAATAATAATTACAATACAAACGATAAAAACCACAGGAGATAAGATACTTGATGTCCCGCTTGCAAAGATTGGAGGCAAGGGTCTGTTTATTAAAGAAATCGAGGATGCCCTGTTTCGCAATGAGATAGACATTGCAGTTCACAGCATGAAGGATGTCCCTGCGATACTTCCTGAGGGGCTTTGTATTGGAGTTATCCCTGAACGTGAGGACCCGCGGGACGCCCTGTTGTCAAGGGATGAGAGTGGATTTTTACATCTTAAGAAGGGAGCCCGTATTGGTACAAGCAGTCTGAGAAGGATCTCACAGCTGCTTCATCAGAGGCCTGATATTATAATTCACCCGCTTCGAGGGAATATTGATACAAGGATAAAAAAGCTTGAGGCCGGAGAATTCGATGCAATTATCCTCGCTGCTGCAGGTATTCGCAGGATGGGATGGGCAGACAGGATTACGGAATATTTACCGGAAACGATCAGCCTGCCTGCGATTGGACAGGGAGCATTATGTATAGAGCACAGGGAAGCAGACAATAGAATTAAGGAAATCATAAGCCCGCTTGATCACCGGGAAACAAACATTTGCGTTCGGGCTGAGAGGGCCTTCCTGAAGCGTCTTGAGGGTGGATGCCAGGTTCCTATTGGTGCATATTCTATTATAAGTGGTAATGATACTATTATGATCGAAGGGTTCGTTGCCTCTGTTGATGGGCGGCGGATGGTAAGGGAGAAGATGTCAGGGACGACGGATAATCCCGAAGACGCCGGGACAGTCCTTGCAGAAAGCCTCCTGCTGCAGGGGGGTGAGGAAATCCTGCGGGAAGTGTATAGTTGACGTTGAAAAATCGGCGATAGAAGGATTATTGGGTGATGTAATATGCAATTAACAGGAAGAAAAATAGTCATTACAAGGCCGTCAGATCAGCAGGAGGAGTTTGCTGTAATGCTCTCATCTCTTGGCGCTGAGACTGTCAGGTTCCCGGTGATAGCAATTGCCCCGCCTGATAGCTGGGATGCTGCTGACAGGGCAATAGAAAAGATTAAGACATACGATTGGATTATATTCACGAGTGTAAATGGTGTCATCTCCTTTACGGATAGATTGATTGCACTTAAAAAAGATTTAAGTGAAACACTAAATGACATAATGATTTGTGCTATTGGTCTTAAAACTGCAGAGGTGGTTGAATCACACGGGCTTGAGGTAGATTTCATACCTGAAGAGTTTCGTGCGGAGGCAGTGGCTGATGGATTTATAGAGATGGGAAGCCCGGGAAAAAATGTACTTTTACCAAGGGCACAGGTGGGCAGGGATATCTTGCCTAAAGAACTTATCAGAATGGGGATGCATGTAGACGTTATCCCTGTTTACAAGGCAGTACGCCCTGATACTGATGCACTGAGATTAAAGACTATGTTAAGAGACAGGGAAATAGATGTAGTTACATTTACCAGCAGCTCGTGTGTAAAAAACTTTCTTGAGATTATAGGCCTGGATCACTATAAATCGCTCCTGACAGGAGTCAAAATTGCGTGCATAAGCCCCGTAACCTCAGATACTGTAAGAAAGTACGGCCTGAATGTTGATATTATTCCGGACAGATATACAGTGGCTGATCTGGCAGGGGCGATTGCAAGGCATTATGCTAAGTTTTGAGACCCTGAAACAAGTACAGGATGACAGAGGGAAGTATATTAGGACTACCCTGGGATAACGGAGGTAATTACATGGCATTTCCAAAGACCCGTCTCAGAAGGATGCGGGCTACTGAGACTCACAGACGGATGGTCAGGGAGACAAGGCTCTCGGTTGATGATCTCATCTATCCGCTCTTTGTAGTTCATGGCCGCAATGTTAAGCGTGAGATAAATTCCATGCCCGGGGTTTTTCAATTGTCCACAGACAACATTATTAGCGAAGCAAAAGAGGTCAACTCACTTGGTATACCTGCGGTGATCCTCTTTGGCATACCTGATCACAAGGATGAGACAGGGTCAGAGGCATATGCTGACGACGGGATTGTTCAACAGGCGGTCAGGGCAATCAAGGATAACATACCTGACCTTATAGTTATAACTGATGTCTGCCTGTGCGAGTACACAAGTCACGGACATTGCGGTGTTGTTAAGGATGGCCGGGTGCTCAATGACCCTACTCTGGAACTACTGTCAAGAGAGTCTGTATCGCATGTGAAGGCAGGCGCTGATATTGTTGCCCCGTCGGACATGATGGATGGCCGGGTATCAAGTATCAGGCAGTCCCTTGACAAAGAAGGGTTTGAGAATATTCCAGTTATGGCTTATGGCGCAAAATACGCATCGGCCTTTTACGGACCTTTCCGAGATGCAGCGGAATCAACACCTCAGTTTGGCGACAGGAGATCGTACCAGATGGATCCGGCAAATTCGAGGGAGGCCATGCAGGAGATCGCCCTTGACATTGAAGAAGGGGCAGACATAGTTATGGTCAAGCCAGCCCTTCCATATCTTGATATAGTATGCAGAATAAAGGAGCGGTGGGATATACCTGTTGCGGCCTACAATGTCAGCGGGGAATATGCCGTGGTTAAAGCCGCTGGACGGCTCGGATGGATTGATGAGTCCCGTGCGATGATGGAAACGCTAATTTCTATAAAGCGTGCGGGAGCAGATATAATACTTACCTATTTTGCCAAAGATGCAGCGCTTGTATTACGGGAGGATAAATAATTAATTGAATATTATCAGGGGTATTGCCGCTATTCCTAATGGTCTCGACAATACGGTCGTGACAATAGGAAACTTTGACGGGGTTCATCTTGGGCATCAGGAACTCCTGAAAAGGGTAATCAAGCGCGCCGATGAGATAAATGCCGTCAGCGTTGTTATTACTTTTGAGCCTCACCCCGCAAAGGTGTTAAGACCGGACAAGGCGCCGTGTCAATTAATATCCCTTCAGGAAAAGATAGAACTTTTTCAGTCGTATGGTATCAATGTTGTAATCTGTATTGAGTTTACTCCTGAATTTGCCGGAAAATCTCCTGATGAATTTGCAGAGGAGATTCTCTGCAATAAGATCGGTGCAAGGGTCATTATTGTCGGGGCAAACTACAGGTTTGGAAAAGGTCAGACAGGGGATATTAACTATCTGCGTCAAAAGGGAAAGATGCTGGGCTTTGAAGTCGAAGTGGTAGACCCTGTTGAAATCGGCGGGAACAGGGTCAGCAGTTCAAGGATTAGGGAGCACCTCTCTAAAGGTGAGGTTGACATGGCAGCAGGTCTTCTGGGGAGAGACTATTCAATAAATGGCGTAGTTATGCCTGGTCATCACCGCGGGGTGGTATTAGGCTACCCTACGGCAAACATCTATACTGTTTATGAGGCGATTCCAAAAAACGGAATTTATGCAGTCAGGGTCTTACGGGGGCACGTTGTTTTAGACGGTGCATGTTACATAGGAAATCAGCCGACATTTGCCGGAGAAAAGATTGGCATAGAGGTATTTCTCTTTGACTTCAACGGAGAACTATACCACGAGCACCTGACGGTTCAGTTTGTTAAATTAATCAGGGATGAAAAGAAATTTGATAACGAGGAAGAGTTAATACAACAGATAAAGGATGATGTTATAAGGGCAAAGGAAGTGTTGATAGAAGAAGCAATGAGAATGAAGAAGCAATGAGCAATGAGAATGCCCTGATAAAAAAAGTCCGGGAAACGATTAAGCACTTCAAAATGCTTGAATACGGCGATAACGTGCTTGTAGCCGTCTCCTCAGGTCCTGACTCGGTCTGTCTCCTCCATGTATTAAAGGAATTACAGGATGAAAATAACCTCTCCCTTAATATTGCTCATCTGAATCATGGATTCCGGGGTGAAGAGGCGGAGGACGATGCCAGGTTTGTTCAGGATATGGGAGATTCGCTTGGCATACCGGTTATTGCAGAATATTCGGATATCCCTGCCTATGCCAGGGCAGAGCGTATATCAAAACAGGAGGCTGCACGAGAGGTGCGTTACAGATTCCTCAGTTCCGCATCTGATAAGACCGGGGCAGACAGGATAGCCCTTGGTCATACTGCGGATGACCAGGCTGAGACATTCCTCATGAGGCTCCTCAGGGGCTCAGGGTCTCATGGTCTTTCCGGTATCCCGCCTGTCAGGGGGATGATCATAAGGCCCCTTATCGGGGTCCTTCGGAAAGAGATCAGTGAGTACCTATCCTCTTATAATATACGTTGCAGGATTGACTCCTCTAACCTGAGCCCGGTTTATCTTAGAAACAAGATCCGCTTGGAACTCATACCTTATCTTGCAAAGGAATATAATCCTAATATCATGAATACAATCATAAGGAGTTTAAATGTATTAAGGGATGAGGACATATTTCTTGAGAATTATGTTAAGACAATGTTCCGGGATGTAGTAAAAAATCAGGCAGATGGTATTATACAGTTTGATGTCAAGAGGTTTAACGCTTGTGAAAAACCGGTAAAAAGAAGATTGGTGAGATGTGCCGTAGAATTTCTTAAGGGGTCAGAGGGTATTGCATTATCCTTTCAGCATGTTGAAGAGGCCCTTTCACTGTTGTATCATAACAGGTCGGGGGAAATTAATTTACCTGCCGGAGTAGTGGCTGAGAGAAGAGGAGATTTATTCAGCATATATTTACAGTCATCGGTTATATCAACTCCACAATATGCTTTAACAGTAAGAATTCCCGGAGATACTATAGTGCATGAGGCCGGTATAAAAATTAACACTACAATACGATCGTCTCTTTTTCCGAAGAGAGGTACGCAGGATAAGGCAGAGACCGGCAGAGATACTGCATATTTTGATATTAATAAATTTACGGAACCCTTGATTGTCAGAAACCGCAGAGAAGGTGATTTCTTTTGCCCGCAGGGAATGGGGGGAAAGAGAAAAAAGATAAAAGAATATTTTATTGATTTAAAAATATCCCGAAAAGACAAAGAGAGGATACCGATACTTACTTCACCCGAAGGTATCATGTGGGTTGCCGGATACAGGATGGATGAAAGATTCGGGGTGACGCAGGCAACGGAAAAGGTACTGGAAGTCAGGGCCGAAAAAATTGCGGCATAGAGTGAAATGTAAGTTTTAAACAGAAAGGATGGAAGGCATGGAACGCATTTTTGGTAAACCTCTCATTACACAGAAGGCGATAGAAAAGAGAGTGAAAGAGCTTGGGGCGCAAATCACCGCTGATTATGACGGCAAAGACGTGCTGCTGATCTGTTTACTAAAGGGGGCCTACACCTTTTTTGCCGATCTGGTTAGAAATGTTCATTTACCAGTAATGGTTGATTTCATGATGGTGTCAAGTTATAGAGACCGGTCTGTATCCAGCGGTTCAGTAAATATCATTCAGGAATTATCAGTTTCTATTGAAGGAAAAGACGTACTTCTTGTTGAAGATATTATTGATTCAGGATTGACCCTGGATTATATATATCAGACCCTTAAGACAAAAAAACCTGAGTCGTTAAAATTGTGCGTCCTTCTTGATAAGTCTGAAAGAAGAAAGCATAAAGTTCCAATCGAATATCTTGGGTTTACTATTCCAAATAAATTCATAATCGGTTATGGCCTCGATTATAAGGACAAATATCGTAACCTGCCATATATTGCTGTCCTGGATAAGAGTGAGGTTGAATAATTCAGTTAGATGACTGATAAACCTGCGTCAGGAACCCTCTACATCGTCAGTACTCCAATAGGTAATCTTGAGGATATTACTCTGAGGGCATTGAAGGTCCTTGGGAGTGTCCGGATAATTGCTGCAGAAGATACCCGTCACACGCAGAGATTGCTTCACCACTATGATATACATACCCCGCAGACCAGTTATCATGATCACAATAAAGAAGAAAAGTCTGCAATCCTTATTGCCAAATTAAAAGAGGGCCTTGATATTGCACTGGTTTCTGATGCAGGGACCCCCGGTATTTCTGATCCCGGATATTACCTTATAAACAGGGCGATAGATGATAATATAAGGATAACACCAGTCCCTGGTCCCACTGCGTCTATTGCAGCCCTGTCAATCTCAGGGCTTCCGACAGATGCCTTTGTCTTCGAAGGCTTTCTGCCTGCCAAAAAGGCGGCACGTCAGAAAAGGTTCAGGGAGATTTGCTCAGAACGACGTACCATTATTATGTTTGATACACCCCGGCGGGTATCTTCATCACTTGAAGACATTGCAGAGATTCTGGGTAACAGGCGTGTAGTACTTACAAGAGAGCTTACCAAGATGTTTGAAGAGGTCATTAGAGGCAGGGTAATAAATGTCATGGAAAAGATCAGGGGAAGAGTCTTGAAGGGTGAGATCACTATAATAATAGAAGGAGCGCATGAAGAAACTGCTTTTGACGTTGCAGACTTGACTGGCTGTCTGAAAAGGATGATGCAGAAGGAAGGGCTCAGTCTCAAGGATGCGGTTGGCAAGGCATCAAAAGAGCTGAATCTTCCCAGGAGTAAGGTATACAGTGAGGCGCTTAAGATCCATAGATCACCTTCAATTACCACTCGTAAATAAGGCTTAAATTAATTCCCTGACAAAGGTCTCGAATTTCAGTATCGGTTGTTCCGGCACCCCTTGTTCCGTCTCCGCTGAACTTTGCATGGTATGCCAGATAATAATATCGCAGCGCTAATGCTGTCTTGTCAGACACGTTAAAGTGTTCTGCCAGACCGAAATAATATCCATAGGCATGCGGGTTTGTTCCACTGGTCACCGGGTCTTCCTCTATATCGAGAGATGGCAGGTATCCGACGTTTACGACCCCTTTCATTTTTGATGTCATAGGATAACTCGCAGTCAATGCTATGTCTATTCCGCTGTATTTGATATTGTTGAAATATTTAGAATCGCTTTTGTCTACCTCGAAATCATAGATGTGGTAGCCTACAGACCCGACTATCTCCGGACTCAAACGATCGCTTGAAAAGAAATGGCGATACTTGAGATGGGCTGTCAGCCATGAAAGCGATGCATCCGTCTTAGGAACGCTGCCAGTCTGTTTGAAATAAATCCAGGAAGCTGAGTAAGAGACATCTGCCCCCAGTGGTGCAAGAACCCAGTACTCTCCAGCCATGGTGACTGATGTGACTGGTGACGTATCACGCCTGAAGTTGAACTGATTTGAGCTGATTTTATAGTCATTAAGGAGGAGACCGGCGCTTACTGCCAGTGATCCCCGGGGCCGTCCCGGAGGTTCTTTGGTCAACCTCTGTTCTCCGGTGTTGAGCAATTCAGGCGACAGCTTTTTTTCGGCCAACAACTCATTCTTCTCTATATGACTTTCAAGGATAAATTTCTCGGATGGGATAAAATCCGCCTTACTGCCAGCTTTGATCTTAGCCCCCTTTTTACTACTGATAATCTTTCCGGTTGCTGATAGATCCTCCACCTGTGTAACCTGAATTACTCCCAGGTCTTTCCGCTTGAATGAGATAATCTCGTCGGTATAAGGATGCCGTTTCACCCCGATGATCTCAAAGAGGGACACTTTCGATCCTGTCTCAACCCCATGTTTGAGGCCCGCATCAAAGGTCACTACTCCATTTTTAACCTGTGTGATGACTGCCTTATAAGGTATTCGCCGGATCAATTTCACAACTAGTTCGCGAACGTTTTCCTCCAAATCAGCCAGAGATGCCAGCTCATTAACGGCCAGTAGTTCCAGAGCAAACATCTCCCCCCTCTTATCAAGGATCTCAAGAGAGATGTTTATCATTTCATTGGAAAGATCAACCCGGCCAACGATAAACCCGTCAGCCTGCAATATTTTGTTGATCGTGCCTAACGATTGCTGCGAGAGCGGGTGTTGAACACGAACTTTATCCTGCGGAATGATATCGAACCTCAGCATCTGCTCAAGCTCGTCTCTGACGATTTTTTCAATTTTCTCGCCGTAGTCTTTTCCTGTACGATCATCAGTATTCAGCAACGCAAGCTTTTTAAACAAGAATACATCGTTCGGTGCGTCAGCAAATACAAACGGGGGTATTAAAAAAAAGAGAACGAAGAGGCAACTTAGGGAAAAGAATAACTGAAGTGGTCGGTTGTTTATCTTTTTCATGTTACCACAACTGTTGGAATAATCAATCAGAAGAAGGGAGTTGGTCCGTATAACCCTCCACAAATATCATAGTTATTGTATA
The DNA here is from genome assembly GCA_020846775.1 of Nitrospirota bacterium. Lineage (NCBI taxonomy): Bacteria > Pseudomonadati > Nitrospirota > Nitrospirota bacterium. The sequence goes on along the minus strand of JADLDG010000091.1, from coordinate 14,728 downwards.
ATAATCCAATCAGTATTTATACAAATAATAACCGGCTATCAAAAAATCGCCATTCTTTTATCAAAAACTCTTCGATTCCTTTGGAAGAGGGTAGTGGTTTTGACACCAGAAAACCCTGAACATTGTCACACAGTAAAGTGCCGAGTAACCTGAACTGCTCTATCGTTTCAACACCCTCAGCCATTACTTCCAAATTCATGATATGAGCCACCTGAATGATAGATGTAGCAATAGCCGCATCATCAGGGTTGTTAATAATATCACGCACAAACGGCATACCTATCTTCAGCATATCAATAGGCATCCGTTTGAGATATTCAAAAGAGGAATAACCTGTGCCAAAATCGTCAATTGATATTCTTATTCCAAGAGACTTTAATTCATGCAGTATCTCTATGTTGGACTCTATGTCTTCCATCACTGCGCTTTCGGTCACCTCAAGTTCCAGATATCCCGGGTCCAGTCTGGTATCCTTTAGTATCCTCTTTACCGTACCTACAAAATCTTTTTGCACCAGCTGGCGTATAGATAGGTTTACAGCCACTTTGACTGGCTTAAGACATTTATCTTGCCAGAATTTGTTCTGTACACAAGCTGAATGTAATACCCATTCGCCTATAGGCACAATAAGTCCGGTATCCTCAGCCAGTGGTATGAAATTACCTGGAGAAATCAGCCCTCTTTCCGGATTCTGCCAACGAACAAGGGCCTCGAGACCAATAATATTACCAGTGGAAATATTAACTTGTGGTTGGTAGTGCAGAATAAACTCTCTGTTTTCAATAGCCATATGGAGCATGCTCTTCATTTTTACAATCTCAATTGTTCTCTCGGTCATAGCTGGCTCATAAAGCTGGTAGGTGTTTTTACCTTCTTCCTTTGCCCTGTACATCGCGATGTCGGCGTTCTTAAGAAGTGTACTGACATCCTCTCCGTCGTCGGGATATATACTGATACCAATACTTGTTGTGACAAAGCAAACTTGCCCGTTCAGAACGAAAGGTTTATTAAATTCTGAAAATATACGTTCGACTACCTGAGTAATATTGTCAACCTTTTTAAGATCATCTATGAGAATTATAAATTCGTCCCCACCATGCCGGGCCAGTGTATCACAGGAGCGTGTATGCTTATTCAATCTTTCAGATACCTCTTTGAGCAGATTGTCACCTTCAGCATGTCCAAATGAGTCATTGATATGCTTAAAGTTATCAAGATCAAGGAAAAGGATTGCTGCAAGCCTTTTACTTCTTCTTCCCTGGGCCAGCAAATGGTTAAGACGATCAATGAGAAGGACCCTGTTCGGAAGTCCGGTAAGTTGGTCATGATATGCCATTTTTAAGATGGTTTCTTCGGACTTCTTTCGCTCGGAGATGTCTTCCTTTACTGCGATGAAATGAGTGATAACTCCTTTTTCATTAGTGAGTGGTGATATAGATGCGCTTTCCCAGTAGAATTCACCATTCTTTTTCTTGTTATAAAATTCTCCTCTCCATACTTTACCGGATGTGATCGTATCCCATAATTGTTTATAGTATTCTGGTTTATGTATGCCGGATTTTAAGATATTAGGACTCTGCCCGTTAACCTCTTTACTTGTATATCCTGTCAATCTTGTAAACTTTGGATTGACATATTCTATTATGCCATCGGTGTCGGTTATAACTACTGAGTTTGGGCTCTGCTCAACAGCAAGGCTGAATTTGTGAAGTAGTTGCTCATTTTTTTTAATATCTGTGACCATACGGTTAAAGCCGTCTGCCAGCGATTGCAGCTCCTTAATGGATGACACTGCCTGGCTTGGGGAATAATCCCTGTTGCCTGGGCGCTTAAAATCAGATGATAATAATTCTATAGGGTTAATAATGCGTTTAACTAACGCAAGCCCTAAAAAGGTGAATATTGAAAGAAAGCCGACGGTGATTGCTGTGATTCGGATAAGGATATTGTAAATGTGTTTTGTGATTTGCTGTTGTGGAATTTCGGATATAACACCCCAATTAACTATTTTAATGGTTGAAACTGTTCCAAATACTCTGTTTCCGCTTAGTCCCTGATAAGTCTTTTCCACATCCCAGTCACTGTTTGAAAGCAATGCCCGGATGATATCAAGATTAGTCGCCAAATGTCCAACCTCATACCTTGAATCCCTATGTGAAGTCAGTATACTCCCGCGCCGGTCTACGAGGTATGTTATTATTCCTGGCCGCGTCAGCCGCGGCTCAAGAGTATGCCATAATGTTGTTGCATCAACTTTTGCCAGCAGCATAGCTGTTGGTTGTTCAAGTGGACCTACCGGCACTGCAATATCAAATAACTGTAAACCCGCATAATTTGTGGTTGGACCGATGTACGTTCTCCCGTGCATGGGAATGACAAAGGTCGGTGACAGTTTGTCAGGAACAAGATCGTTGGATAGTAGCCATTCATAATTATCAATGAAACGATCAGATCTGAAACGATCAAAGCTGGCAACAATTTTGCCATCAATGCCGAGGATAAGCAGGGAATTGATTGCTTCTGCACGTCTCATGATAGACCTTAATTGTTCATTCAATAAATTCTTATCTCTATCCCTTTCTAAAGCGGACTCTATGGAATCACTCTCGTGGCTCAATACGGAGATAAGTCGTGAGACTTCGTTTCCCACCTGGATTGCAGCGGCATCATTGAAATGTCTTTCCTTTAACAGCGCATTCTCAAGAAAAGTAGAATAAAGTTTGAGAACAACCAACACTAATATGATAAGTGCGGGCAGCAAACCCACAAGTCCAATTAGTCCATACCATGAATATTTTAGGGATAACTTAAACTTCATTATGAAAATATTTTACTCATTTGTTTACGGATACTGCCTTTTCGACAAATCGGGTATCCATAAAGGAAGCTAAATTCTCCGGTTGTTCTTTCCAGAGACCCATATTGACTAACTTCTGTGACATTGCACGAAGATCTTCTATTGTCGGTACCATATCTGAGTAGTCTATCCAGTCAGGTGGTGTAGTCAGTACCTTTTCAAAGACTGAGGCATTGGAGCCGGTATAATCTTCCCCTATTACGGCTGCTTCATGTGGATGTGACTCTATATACTGTCCGCTTTTTACGAGGGCATTTATGAGTTCCTGAAGTTGTTCGGGGTGCTCTTTGATGAACTGGTCTGTGGCAATGAGCACATGATCCATGTGGTCTTTCCATATCTCAGGGGAGATTGCTGCCATCCAACCCACACCGATCTCGACGGACTTGTTTCCTTCCGGTTCACCTATCATGAAACCATCGATTTCACCTTGACGCAGGGAGTTTATCATGTCTCGCGGAGGCATTCCTATTATTGTGACTTTATCAAGGGAGACCCTGTGTTGTTTCAATACCATGTGCAGTAAGACATTGTGCTGGGAATAGATGTGAGGCACTGCAATGATAGTCTTCATGTCATTAAGTGCATCTATGGACTTTATCTTATTAGAGAGAATAAAGCCATTACCGTTTCTGTCGGCCTTGAGTACGATCTTGACAGGAAAACCATCACGGATCAATTTCATAGCCAGGGGTGATATAATGAAAGTCCCTGACAGCCTGCCGGCTTTCAAGTCCTTCATTACTGCGTCCCAGTCATGGTTTTGGACAGTTTTGAGACGAAAAGTAGTAAGATCATCCTGGAACTTCTTCTCAGCAACGGACAAAGGGAGATGTCCACCGCAAATCAGACGGCCTACGCTTACTTCAGGTTTCTTTACGACTTCAGCTTTACCCTGTAAATTCTTATCGCAGGAAGTGATGAAGGAAAACATAATAAACAACAGAAATAATTTACATAGACTACTTATTGTGCTTGAGTGAGACATAAATCCAGCTCCTCTTTGCGGTTTTTAGACAAGGGAATATCGTCTACGTTACTATCGGTTACTGGTCATTATAATGAGAGTCTCTGATAAGATTATCGGCGCGGTATCCGGTCGTTGCAGTTAAATAGGCGCTGTCCCTATTTAACTCCTATTTAACTCGCCTGACTGCCATTTCCCAGAGGAAAATCAGCTCTTTGCTTTTTAACAGATAGAGTATCAGTATATAGGAAATGGAACTTATTAATATACTGCCGAACAATAAACCTATTTTTGTTGATGACGGACCATTTGATGCCCAGATATCCCCTCTGGTGATCAGCCACGCGATGACTCCCATAACCAGTGTTGCCGGCACTACCTTCTTCATTGAATGGATGATCTCCATAAGATGCAGTCTCCCCAGCCTCTTCCTTAATGCCCAGATAAGAACAGAGAGGTTTGCCATGGATGCCATTGAAGTTGCGAGGGCAAGGCCGCCATGCTGAAGTGGTCCCATAAGAAGCAAGGAGACTATGATGTTTACAGCCACTGCTATTGATGCTGCCTTCACAGGGGTTTTGGTGTCCTGCAAAGAGTAGAATGCCTGGGCAGTAATCCTGGTCCCTGTAAATGCCCATAGACCCACTGAATAATATAAAAGTGCATCTGCAGTCCCGATAGTTGCCGCGTAATCAAAGGCCCGTGACTGAAACAGTACGCTTATTATCGGTATCCGGAGGACGATCAGGCCTGCCATCGCCGGCAGTGTTATGAAGAGTATTAATCTGATCGCAAATGAATAGGTCTTTCGCATCTCATCATAATCTCTCCTGACCGCTGCAGCCGATAGCGTCGGAAGCACTGCTGATGCCATGGCCACTCCAAATATGCCTAGTGGGAAATGAATAAGCCTGATGCCATAGTATAAGTAGGTAATGCTCCCCTCCTTTAATAAGGATGAAAGGACTGTATTTACAAATATGTTTACCTGTGTTACTGAAAGTCCAAGGATCATAGGTACGATCAACTTCCCTATCTGGATTACTCCGGGGTGAGTTGGATTAAAATACCACCCGAGGGTCATTTTTCGACGTGATAATGAGGGTAATTGAAAGGCAAACTGACAAATACCTCCGAGCAGAACGCCTGTGGCAAGACCATAAATAGGGACGCTGAAACGGGGGGCGAAGACATATACACCAGTTATCATGAATATCGAAAGCATTATCGAAGATAGTGAAGGTATGGCAAATGAGCCAAGGGTGTTTAAAATCCCCATTGCAAGGGCAGCGAGGGAGACAAACAGGAGATACGGGAACATTATACGGGTGAGTTGTACCGTTAAGTCGAACTTGCCCCCTGATGCCGAGTGAAAACCAGGGGCGATTACCGAGACTACAGACGGCGCCGCAATTATCCCTATGATAGTTACTATTGTAAGTATGACTATAAGGGCTGTAAAGGTTGCCCTTGCAAGCCGCTGCGCCTCTTCCCGACCCTCTTCATTGAGATGCCTGGTGAAAACCGGGATGAAGGCGGCTGAAATGGAGCCTTCTGCAAAAAGCTCCCTTAAAAGTGAAGGGACGCGGTATGCAACGTAAAATGCATCTGCTACCATTCCCGCACCGAAAGCCCATGCCACTACCATGTCACGGACAAATCCGAAGATCCTGCTGATCAGGGTAGTGACACCCATCACCGCCGCTGCCTTTGCAACCTTTTCCTGGTTATTCATCCTGAAATCCCTTTTCAAATCCCCCCTGACCCCCCTTTTCTAAAGGGGGGTAGATTATTTCCCCCTTTGAAAAAGGGGGATTAAGGGGGATTCACATCGCTATCGTCTACTCATTGCTCATTGCTTTCCACTCATTGCTTCTTCTTCACTTGACAGACAAATATATTTCATGTTACAAGATATGTCTACTTAATAATATAAAAGGAGAATGATAAAGTGGCATTAAGACATAAATCAGCCCTTAAGAGGGCAAAGCAGTCAGAGAAAAAAAGACTTAGAAATAAGGCAGCTATGTCTACCTTGAAGACACTGGTTAAGAAGGTTGTAACATCTGCAGAAGATAAGGAGACTCAGGATAGTAAGGAAAATCTCAGGTTAGCGACTGCCTATATTGATAAAGTTGCCGGCAAGGGCCTTATCCACAAGAACAAGGCCAGCAGGATTGTTTCAAGGCTTACCACCCGCGTTAACAAATCCGCAAACAGTTAACAAGAGTTTTTCCAATACAATAGCCGGTTTGATTGCTGATCCTTTTAAAAGGCTGTCTGTCTCAATCAGGCTCTCAAATATTTTGTTCAGCTCCTTCCCCGTAAACTTCTTCAGGCGCTGAGAAAACTCTCCGGCCTTAAAAGGGGGTACGCCGGCGTGAATCGCAGCCTTGTCAGGTTTTTCACCCGCATCGATCAGTACATTGGCCTTCAGCATTGTCCTGACTTCCTTAGTAATGAAAAAGAATATCTTGACTGGAGCTTCTCCCTCATCCATCGCCCGCTTCAGGGCCAGGATTGCATCATTCAATCTCCTGTCAAATATTGCATTAATAACCTCAAATACAGAGACGCTTCGTATATTGTTCGATACCTTTGTAACATCACTCAGGGATATCGTCTTTTTATCCCTGCTATATAGCGTAAGCTTCTCAATGTCATTCCTGAGCGACATCATATCGCTGCCTGCCATTTCAGAGAGCATATAGGCAGCATCATCATTTATAGCTATTCCTGAACGCTTTACCTCCTGCCTGATCCAGCCTCCAAGCTGATTCTTTATTAGCGGCTGGCAAAGTACCATAACCCCGTTCCTGCCTATCGAAGATGCAAACTTTTCGCGTTTGTCCAGTTTTACGGCTGTAAGGATCAGGCAGGTAGTGGGAGAAGGGTTATTAATATAAGAAATAAGGCTCTCCCTCTCTTTTGACGTCCATTCATCAACATTTTTTAATACAACAACCCTGTAGCTGGTCATTACAGGGAGTGTCTCAGCAATCCCTATAACGTTTGCGGCCTTTACATCTGAAGCAGATAAAATATCGTAATTAAACTCCCGGATTCCTTTATCAAGCAATCTATCACTTACAAGTTGTACCCCTTCATCAATAAAGAGCTGCTCCCCGCCTGTAAATAAATAGACAGGGGAAGGCTTAATCCCCTTGAAACGTCCTGAGAATTCTGTATAACTTATTCCAGCCACACACCACCTCCGGATAACTTATCAACTACCATCCCAATAATACCCTGTCTGCTGCTTCCTCAGAGAGGTTTCTTGCAATCTCTCTAAGCGCTGAAAGCTTTGAGACCCTTGTGACCATGACATCACTGCTGACCTTATATTCTGCAGTTGAAGTAATGTCCTTTTCCCAGAGAGGATTGACTGAAGGAACTGGTCCTTTACTTTCCCCGATCTGGAGGGGGGTATTCTCCTGTAGAATTAAATGTGTTGTTACAGTTACCCGGTATTCAACAATATATGAGGCGTCAAAGGAGACAGGTGTTTCTTTATAGGAAACAACACTCCCCTTTAAAATCATATCCGCCTTTGATTTGTCAACAACCTCTATCCTCCCATCCTTCAGAAATTCCCTTACAACTGCGACCGTAAGATCCTCCTCTATGATAGGTTCCATGGTCTTATTTTCAAAGACAGGGATAAAAAGCGATTTGACACCGGTTTTAAGATGACCGCCTGTGCCGGCCATATGGTATCCGCATGCCGTGAGGAGTAAGAAAGAGCATAAGAAGAGGCAAACCCATCCCCACCCTTTCCCTCCCCTTGAAGGGGAAGGTATTATTAGCTTCCTTTGTGAACCCATTTTTATATAACTATATTCACCAGTTTACCTTGTACAACAAATACCTTTTTTGGAGTTTTGTCACCAAGAAAACTCTTTAGCCTTTCATCCGAGAGTGCTTTTTCCCTTATTTCCTCTTCCCCTGAACCTGCTGGCACCATAATCTTACTCCTGACCTTGCCATTTACCTGTATGATAATAATCCTCTCCTCTTCAGAAGCTATCTCGTCACTGCAGGAAGGCCATTTGTATTTTAATACAGAAGGTTCATGACCAAGCATAGTCCACATCTCCTCAGAGATGTGAGGGGCAAAGGGGGACAATAGAAGGACAACGTTATCCATGGCCTCTTTCATGGCAAAAAGGAATACCTTATCCCCGGTACGTCCATCAACAGGAACAAGGTAAATATTGTTGACCAGTTCCATGATAAAACTTATTGCCGTGTTGAAATGGAATACATCAATATCATCTGTAACCTTCTTGATAGTCTGATGCACCGCTTTTCTGAGATTTTTTAAATCAGCAGGCAGTTCTCCCTCCGGGCATGAATCGGGGAGACCATTGAAGAACGGCGCCAATTCCGCTACCTTTCTGTATATTCGTGACAGGAATCTGTGGGCACCCTCTACTCCCCTGTCATTCCAGTCGAGATCTTTTTCAGGCGGTGCGGCAAACAATGAAAAAAGCCTCGCAGTATCAGCGCCGAAGGTCTCAATAATATAATCGGGATCAACGACATTACCTTTGGACTTGGACATCTTTGCTCCGTCTTTTATGACCATACCCTGCGTAAGGAGGTTCATGAATGGTTCATCGTTTTGTATAAGACCAAGGTCTCGAATTACCCTCGTAACGAACCTTGAATAGAGCAAATGGAGTACTGCGTGTTCAATGCCTCCAATATACTGGTCTACATTCATCCAGTAAGAGATATGATTGCTGTTAAAAGGGAATTTGTCCGAATGTGGTGAGCAGTAACGGAGGAAATACCACGACGAATCAACGAATGTATCCATGGTATCTGTCTCCCGTCTTCCATCCCCGTCACAAGCCGGGCACCTGGTTTCTATAAACTCCCTCGATTGGAGCAGCGGTGAGCCCCCCTTTCCTGTAAATGCAACATCTTTGGGCAGCAATACCGGAAGTTCATTTTCCGGTATTGGTACAGTCCCGCATTTGTCACAGTAAATAACAGGTATTGGTGTCCCCCAGTAGCGTTGTCTTGAAACACCCCAGTCACGGATCTTGTAATTAACAGTGCATTTGCCCATTCCCTCTTTTTCAATGTATGCTGCAATCAGTCCAATGGCTTCAGAAGACTTAACTCCGCTGAATTGTCCGGAATTTACAAGGACCCCCTCCTCCGTATATGCCGCTGTCATTGAATCAACAGAGAGTGTCCCCTCATTATTCTGGATTACAACCCTCTTTGGGATCTTATATTTCCCTGCGAATTCATAATCCCTCTGATCATGTGCAGGCACAGCCATTATGGATCCTGTTCCATACTCAACCAGAACAAAGTTCGCAACCCATACAGGTATCTTTTCCCTGGTAAGCGGGTTTATGGCGTATCGTCCTGTAAACACCCCTTCCTTCTCCACATCTGCAGAGGTCCGGACGATCTTATCCTGGCGCTTCACACGCTCTATGAAATCCCTGACACCGGTCTCAGTCTCAGTCCCCCGAATAAGTTCATTAACCAGAGGATGTTCAGGGGCAAGGCTCATAAACGTAGCGCCGAATAATGTATCCGGCCTTGTGGTAAATATCCTGACAGGGATATTACTGTCTGCAAGGGGGAAGTCAATTTCAACACCCACACTCTTTCCAATCCAGTTCCTCTGCATGGTCAGTACCCGCTCCGGCCACCCCGGAAGGTTGTCACATCCTGACAGCAGTTCTTCAGCATAATGCGTTATTTTAAAAAACCACTGTTCCAGGTTTTTTTGCTCAACAGCTGAGCTGCAGCGCCAGCAGCTTTCATCAACAACCTGTTCATTGGCAAGGACAGTCTCACATGAACCGCACCAGTTCACGCTCGACCTCCGCTTATACGCAAGCCCTTTTTCATACATCTTTAGAAAAAACCATTGATTCCACTTATAATAAGCAGGCTCACAGGTGGTAATCTCGCGCCCCCAGTCATAAGACAGCCCCATCCTCTTCAATTGATGTTTCATGTACGCTATATTTTGACTTGTCCATACGGCAGGATGAACACCCTTTTCTATTGCCGCATTTTCTGCAGGAAGCCCGAATGAATCCCAGCCCATCGGGTGCAATACATTAAAACCGCGCATGGTCTTATGCCGCGCAATCACATCTCCGATGGAATAGTTCCGAACATGCCCCATATGTATCCTGCCTGAAGGATACGGAAACATCTCAAGGCAGTAGTATTTGGGCTTAGAGGAGTCCTCTGTCACCTTAAAAGTGCCACTGTCTTCCCAGTATTGCTGCCACCTTGGCTCTATTTCTTTATGGTCATATTTTACAGACATAGACGGGTATTCTATAACCCTATGAGGAGGGCTGTCAATACGGGGAATTTCAGGTAATCTTATGCATATTAATAAAAATCAATTGCTATGATAATCTCCTCATGCTACTTTAATCAGATGAATCTGCATAACTGATATGAAACAACCCGGAAATTCAGGAGGATACCAGATGAAATCGAATTTAATTGTCGTCTTATCGTTAACAGCCGTCTTGAGCGCAGGGACCATAAACAATGTCTACTCAGCAGAAGCAGAGCATTCTGCAGCAGCCAGAGATATAAAGAAGATTGAAGAGGTCTTTGCCGGTAAGGACGCACTCAAGGGCAAGAGGATCACAATAAAGGGAGAAGTTGTAAAATTCAACAGCGGCATCATGGGGAAGAACTGGGTTCACATAAAAGACGGAAGCGGAAAACCCGGCACCAATGATTTAACTGCAACAACACAGGACATTGTCAAAATCGGAGACAAAGTAATCATTACCGGAACACTTGCCGTAGGTAAAGACTTTGGCGCCGGCTACATTTATGATGCCATTATTGAAGATGCAAGCATAACACCTGCGAAGTAGTTAACTTGATAATTCCCTTTGCCTTGAGGTAAAGACGTCAGTCGCTTATCAATATGGCCCGTGCCGGTGCACCGTCACATCCCGCCAGTTTGATTGGGAGGCAGTATAAGGTAAAATATCCCTGGGTAATTTCCGACAGATTCAAGCCCTCAATGATCACAACGCCGGCGTTAAGCAGGGCTAAGTGAGTAGGCCGGCTTTGCTTATAAGGCGCTACTGACAGGTAATCCATTCCAATCAATTTTACTCCAAGATTTACAAGAAACTCAGCACCGTCAGAGTTGATACCAGTAAAACCGGTTTGAAAAGTTGCCCCGCTGTCCTTCCAGTATCCGGAGTTGTCTGTCTTTATCAGGAGACGGAGCGTTCCGGAGGGTATTGAAGCCTGTTTCAATACAGATGATGTGATAACTTTCACGCCTGGTAGTTCAAGGACATAGGCAGGACCTGTGAGCAAATCAAGAGGGAGTTGTTCTGCTGTAGCGCCATCAGTGAGGAAATGAAATGGTGCATCCACGTGCGTACCGGTATGTACTCCCATTGCAATCCTGGAGACATTGGCGTTTGCCCCGTCTTCAATCTTTGCTACACGCTCTATGCTGACCGGGGGGTCGCCGGGCCAAACAGGCAGGTCAGGGGATATTGTAACGGATATGTCATATATTTTCATGTTTATTCACCCTAAAATAGCCTTTCAAATCCCCCCTGACCCCCCTTTTCTATAGGGGGGTAACTAATTTCCCCCTTTGAAAAAGGGGGAGTAAGGGGGATTATTTTCATTCCCCAGAGCAAATTTCTTCTTAATTTCTCCAAGAGTCATGGTGTTTAATACATCTTTTCTTGTAAGCCAGCCCTTTCTTGCTATTCCGACTCCATATGAGACATTGGCGATATCTTCTGCATGGTGGGCATCAGGGTTAATGCTGATCTTTACTCCCCGCTCCTTTGCATACTTACAGTACCTCCAGTCCAGATCCAACCTGTAGGGGTGGGCGTTTATTTCAATTGCAACACCATGTTCTGCAGCAGCATCTATAACTTTGTAGATGTCCACCTTATAACCTTCTCTTGAGAGGAGCAGACGCCCTGTAGGATGACCGAGCATGGTTGTATATGGATTAGATATCGCCGTGATAATCCTCTCAGTCATCACCTCTTCGCTCATATTGAATCCGCTGTGAACCGAGGCAATCACAAAATCGAATTTGGATAGTATTTCATCATTGTAGTCAAGGGAACCATCAGAGAGTATCTCACACTCTATTCCCTTAAATATATAGAAGTCTTTTAGCTTGCTGTTTAATTCGTCAATCTCATCATGCTGCGCACGCAATTTTTCTTCAGTGAGACCTCCTGCATAGTATGCAGATTTACTATGATCTGTGATGCCTATATACTGATAACCTGCCCCCTTTGCCAGAGTCACAGCCTCATGCAGTGTCATGTTTGCATCACTGTATGTAGTATGCACATGGAAAATCCCTTTTATATCATCGGATTCAATTAGCTCTGGTATGCTGCCCTGTTCTGCTGCCTCGATCTCCCCCTTATCCTCTCTCAACTCAGGGGGAATGTACATGAGTCCGAGGGCCTTGAATATCTCCTCCTCACTCTTACATGGTAAAGAATCTTCTCCCTTAAAGAGACCATATTCGTTCAATTTGAGGCCGAATTTCTTTGCACGGCTGCGCATCGCAGTATTGTGTTCGGCGCTGCCCGTGAAGTAATGGAGAGCAAAAGGGTACTCGCTGTCAGAAACAATTCTAAGATCAGCATTTATACCACTGTTAAGAATAACGCTTGATTTGGTATCACCTTTACCTGTAATGGATTGGACATCAGGAAGGGTAGTAAAGAAGTCCATGACCGATTCTGCACTCTTGTGTCTGGCACTTGCCACAATATCTATATCCTTGATAACCTCTTTTCTGCGTCTGATACTTCCGGCAATACTGCTCATCTTGACATCCTTATTCTTATCCAGTAAAGAAAGAAGTCGTTCAGCGTCCTTCAGGGCAACATTAAAAAGGTGATGTCCCATCCCCTTCCTGTAATACTCTATCCCTTTTAATATCTTCTCCTGAGTAGCTTCACCAAAACCATGAAGACCAACGAGCCTGTTTTCAATGCAGGCATACTCAAGCTCACCTACAGTAGATATTCCAAGTTCATCGAAAAGTGCCTTTGCCTTTTTTGGACCAACACCAGGAATCCGTATGATCTCCAGAAGACCGGCAGGGAGCTCCTTTTTAAGGTCGTCGTAGTATTTAAGGCGGCCAGTGCGATTGAGCTCAACTATCTTTTCATACAGACCCTTTCCTATACCCTTCTGTTCCGCAAGAGTGCCATCTTCGATGGCCTTATCCAAATCTTCTTCAAGCGCCTCAACAGATACTGCTGCATTATGATACGCCCTGAATTTAAAGGGATTTTCGCCTTTAAGCTCAAGGAGGATGCCTATCTCCTCCAGGATCTTACTGACATCAAGTTTATTCATTATTTACTCTAAAATGCTCCTGACTGCCTGTCATTCCTACGAAAGTTGGAATCCAGAATTAAGTCATCGTTCTGGATTCCCGCATAAGCGGGAATGACATCTACATGGTCCTTATATTCTGCCCTCTCGTTTCAACCGCGAATGCTCTTTCAACATACATTTGTCCATTACTACATGCAAACCAGCCGCTCGTGCCTTGCCCGCTGCCTCCTCATTTACAATTCCTTCCTGCATCCATATCGCCTTTACCCCGATCCTTATAGCCTCTTCCACCACAGGAAGGACATCCTCCGGCTTTCTGAATATATCTACAACGTCAACTTTTTCAGGGATGGATGTAAGATCAGGATAACTTTTTTCTCCATTCACATCCTGGATAGTTGGATTCACAGGTATAATCCTGTAACCCTGCCCCTTCAGATAGCTTGCCACTGTCAGGCTGGGCCTGCCAAGTTTATTGGATATCCCGACTACAGCAATATTTCGAGATTCAAGTAGGATTTTATCAATATCATCCATTTCAATATATTCCAATGGGTCAATTTATGTCAACAATGCAAGATGGGCAAAGCAGCTCACAAAATAACAGAAGTTGAAACCGATATCAGGGAAAGCCACACTCCGGGCGGCCGAAGTCAGGTAAGTCAGGTGAATTTTCAGTCACAAGGTGTGGTGTATCCGCCTGATGAGGGGTGATTATAAAGGCTCAACTAATTAGAGCCTGTGTATAAACTATGTTTGTCTGTCTGTTTAAATCATAACTTTCCGTTTGTTGAACAATGAATGTGGAGCTTCATCAAACGGACCGTTCAGGAGCTACGATAAGGTCTCAGTCAGGACTTAATCACTGCTTAACGATCCACACCTTGACTTCAGCAGAAACTTCCGGATGAAGTTTAACCGGGACGTGGAAGAGCCCGAGTTCTTTTATAGGTTTTTCAAGAACTACCTGGTGTTTATCTATAGTCATGCCTTCCTTTGTGATGGCTTCGGCAATATCAGCAGTAGTCACAGAACCAAACATTTTTTCACCTTCACCAACCTGTCTTGCTATGGTAACTGACAACTCACCCATCTTCTTTGACATTTCTTCAATAGCGTGCAGGTTTTGCTTCATCTTTTCTTCGAGTTCCTTCTTCTTTTGTTCCACTGTCTTGATATTGTGAGGTGTAGCCTCTACCGCCTTCTTCTGCGGAATCAGGAAGTTTCTGCTATAGCCGCTGGATACTTCTACTATCTCCCCAAGTTTGCCTAAGCCTTTGACATCTTCTTTTAAAATGACCTTCATAGTATTCCCCCATTCTCTCAGATGATAACTAACCTGACAGTTATAGCTAAGTTGGCATGCCATTGTCAATAAAAAAGATTTGACACCCATGCCTACCTTTTGTAGTATAAACAATTGTCATTCATACATGCAAGTGATGTCGTCCTAAATGCCGAAGTGGTGGAATTGGTAGACACGCTAGGTTCAGGGTCTAGTGTTCGCAAGGACATGGGGGTTCGACTCCCCCCTTCGGCACCAT
>JADLDG010000090.1 GCA_020846775.1 Nitrospirota bacterium | reverse complement strand
GCGTTTAACAAAGCAGCTAAGTGTAATTTGTGTTCAAAAATGCCCAGGTGCAAGGAAGGACATATAATTTGGACCGTAGACGTACTACCCGTACGTTGAGGTTCAAATTATATGTCCTGACGCCGCAGATGGGCGTTTTTCAACACAAATTACGGTCCCATCGTCTAGTGGTCCAGGACGCTGGCCTCTCACGCCGGTAACACGGGTTCGAATCCCGTTGGGATCACCAAATGTATGAAGAACCTTGCCAGAACGGTTGTCTTATCTCGTTGTCCTGACTACCAGCGAGGTAATCTTGAAAAGTCTGTCCGCGACATACTTGATCATCTCGGCGGCATAGATCAATATATTTCTAAAGACGACCGGGTCTTGATAAAACCCAACCTGCTCAAAGGCTCTTTACCTGGCGAGTGCATTACAACCCATCCGGCAATTGTTGAGACCGTTGTGAAGATCATTATTGACCACGGCGGCAGGCCTTTTATCGGTGACAGTCCTGCATTCGGAGATCTGGCCGGCGTGGCAAAGGTCACTGGCATGGCCGATATCTGCAATAGATACAACATCAAGCTACAGCCATTTAATACTCCGGTAGCCGTAAGGGTATCTGACCCGTTTGTAAAGACGCTCCATATAGACAAGGCTGTCCTTGATGCTGACAAGATCATCAACATCCCAAAGTTAAAGACCCATGTTCAGGTAGGATTCAGCGGCGCGGTAAAAAACCTGTTTGGCTGTCTTAGCGGAAAGAAGAAGGTACTGTGGCATTTTAAGGCCGGGGACAGGGAACACAGGTTCGGCAGGATGCTCCTTGAAATCTATAATACAGTCAGCCCTGCCCTGCACATTGTTGATGCTGTAATCGCACTGGAGGGGGAAGGACCCACGAAAGGTGATCCGAAACAGGTTGGACTTATCGCCGCATCTGAGGATGCGTTATCACTGGACAGGCTATTGTGTGAGGTCGTAGGTCTGCCTGTATCATCTTCAGAAATATTGGGAGCGCTTAAGTCACATTATGGCATCTCGATAAATGTTGGAGAAATTACAATCAAGGGTGACCCGCTTAATAACTTTACCGGAAACCCCTTTTTATTACCTGAAAAGATACCCATACGCTTCAGCCTAACAAGGATAACAGGAAGCGTGCTGAAACACCTCAAAATAAAGGCCTCCGCTAAGATGAATAAGTCGTATGGGGTTGACGATACTTTCAAATAACTCGCTTTTCAACTTCCTCTTTCAACACACCCTCCATGAACGTTCTTATTTCTGCCAGATTATCCTCAGTGTCAGCCTCATAGCGTAATACCAGAACCGGCTGGGTATTTGACGGCCTGATAAGGCCCCAGCCATTTTCAAAGAGGACGCGAACACCGTCAACGGTGATGATTTCCTTTATATTCAGCGGTTTGACAGATGAGGGGATCTTACCGGTTGTCAATACCTCCTGGATCTTGTCCACAACCTCGAACTTCTCTTCATCCGGGCAGGATACCCTTATCTCAGGGGTAGTAAATGTCACTGCAGTACCCTCAAGGAGAAAGCTCACCCCCCTCTTGCTCCCCTTCACCCTCTCCCTCTTTAGAATCTCAACCAGCCTGCATGTCGCATAAATAGCATCATCATATCCGTAGAAGCGGTCTGCAAAAAAGATATGGCCGCTGACCTCTCCACCGAGCACCGCCTCTTCCTCTTTCATCTTTGCCTTTATAAGTGAGTGGCCTGCCTTCCACATTATCGGCTCCCCGCCTGCCTTTGCTATTTCATCGTATAAGACCTGGGATGCCTTTACCTCAGAGACGATTATAGCTCCGGGCCATTCCTTTAAAATATCCAGCGCGTAAATAATCATTAGCCTGTCACCCCAGATTATGCTTCCGTTCTCATCCACTATGCCAATCCTGTCTGCATCCCCATCATAGGCAACACCAAAATCCGCACCGCTTTCCTTAACTGTCTTTATAAGGTCAGCAAGATTCTCCGGTACAGTTGGATCAGGGTGGTGGTTGGGGAAATTCCCATCAGGTTTGGAATAGAGCTCAACTACCTCACAACCCATCTCACGAAGTACACGAGGCGCTATTACCCCGGCTGTCCCGTTCCCTGAATCAACGACTACCTTAATAGGGGGTGTAAACGGTTTATGATCAAAGACAAACTGTTCCCTGATATAAGTAAGATAAGACTCAACTATCGGTACAAATTCCACCTGACCAATCATCTTAAGTTTTCCGAGTTCTCTTTGCCACTTCTCCTTATCCTCTATGATACGCCTTATCCCCTGTACTGCATCGCCATGCAATGCCTCTTTGCCGACGCACATTTTGAACCCATTAAATTCAGGGGGATTGTGACTTCCTGTAATCATAATCCCGCCGTTGACATCAATATTATGCAGTGAGAAATATACTAACGGGGTTGGACACACCCCTAAATCAGTAACATTAACACCGGTTGATATTATCCCTTCAATCAACCTGTTGCAGAGTTTCTCTGAATGCAGTCTGACATCCCTTCCGACCGCTACATTCAACGCACCGGCATCTTCGGGTGTCGCTTCATTGACAAGCATAAGGTTAACGGCAAAGGCCCAGCCTATGAGGCGAGCTGCCTCATCTGTCAGGTCCACTCCTACCACGCCTCTTATATCATATTCTCTGAAGATCTTAGATGAAATCATTTTGCATTTCCTCCTGGGTATCATTTAATCCCACATCCTTCAACTTACTCCCTGCCATACGCATCATCGAACCTTACGATATCGTCTTCTTCAAGATATTCTCCATTTTGCACCTCTATTATCTGCAGAGGTATCCGGCCAGGGTTCTCAAGCCTGTGTTTGGTCTCCATAGGGATATAAGTACTCTCATTCGGGTTGACGAAAAACTCTTCCTCCCCCCGCCTGACTTTAGCCGTACCCGAGACAACGACCCAGTGCTCACTGCGGTGATAATGCATCTGGAATGAAAGGCGTGCACCCGGATTCACCACTATACGTTTAATCTTAAACCTGTCGCTCTTCTCAAGTAATGTGTACGAGCCCCATGGCCTTATGACAGTCCTGTGAGTCAGATGCTCTTCTGCACCCCGCCTCTTTAACTCATCAACTATTTTTTTAACATCCTGTGCCTTGTCTTTGTGACAGACAAGCGTGGCATCTTCCGTATCAACTACCACCATGTCAGTCAACCCTGCTGTAGCAACAAGCCTGTTTGACGCATAAATGATCGAATCCCTGCTCTCCAGATCCACCACATTTCCGGAGATGACATTGCCCCTGGCGTCTTTCGCTGAAATGTCGTCAAGGGCAGTCCAGCTGCCCACATCGCTCCAGCCAAGGTCTGCAGGTATCACCACGACCTTATCAGACTTCTCCATTATGCCGTAATCAATTGATACGGATTCTAATCCGGAGAAGACTTTGCCGATGACCGTTGATTCATCACTCTGTCCAATAGCTGACTTAATCTTCTTCAGTCCCTCTCCCAATGACGGCATGTAACGCTCAATCTCATCAAGTATCACAGAAGTCTTCCATACAAACATTCCGCTGTTCCAGAAATAATTGCCTTCGGCTACATATTTTTTTGCTGTATCAATGTCCGGCTTTTCAGTGAAGCGGTCAACATGGAAAATTCCTGCAGTATCATTCGAAGATGCAGCATCAGGGCGACTCATCTGATCTCCAGCATGTATGTACCCGTAACCTGTCTCGGGACGACCCGGTCTTATACCTATTGTTACGAGGCAACCTTCCGCTGCCGCATTAAAGGCAAACCTCATCGTAGCAAGAAATTGCTCTTTATTTTTCACGACATGATCAGCAGGAAGTATCCCCATTACTGAATCAGCATTTTGATGGTTCAGATATACCGCTGCCAGCCCTACTGCCGCGGCAGTGTTCTTTGCAGCGGGTTCAATAATGAAATTTTCTTTACCAAGCTCAGCTACCTGGTATTTTATCTGCTCTGACTGGCTCTTGTTAGTTACAATATGTATATGATCTGACTGGATAAAAGGTCTGACCCTTGAGATTGTCTGCTGTATAAGGCTTTCTCCCCCATCAATCCGAAGAAGCTGTTTGGGCATAGCCTCTCTGCTTAATGGCCAGAAACGAGTGCCGCTTCCACCGGCCATGATGACTATGTAGGCGTTGTTCATTTTAAGATTCACCCTAAAATCCCATCCATCTGTCATTCTGAACCCGGTTCAGGATGACAGACCTTTATAAAACTCTCTGATCTTCTCAATCACGTAATCCTGTTCATCTTTAGTAATAAACGGAGACATGGGAAGGGACAATATTTCTTTTGACGTCTTCTCGCTAACCGGGAAATCGCCTTCACTGTAATCCAGATAGCTGAATGCCTCCTGAAGATGCAGCGGCTTCGGGTAGTGGATAGCGGTTGGGACTCCATTATCATTCAGGTACTTGGTCAACTCATCTCTTTTCTTCCCTGCCATAATCGAATACTGGGCATACACAGACGTATTATGTGATTCGATATATGGTGCGACAACTACGTCTTTCAGACCATCAGTATAATACGCACCCTTCTGCTGTCTCAACTTTATCTCTTCTTCGAGATATTTAAATTTTGCAAGGAGTATCGCCGCCTGTATGGCATCTAACCTTCCATTTATGCCTATATACTTATGCTGGTACCTCTTCTCCTCCCCATGAACATGGAGGCTGTTTATCTTCTTCGCAATATCCTCATTGTCAGTAAAGACCATCCCCCCGTCACCATAACCGCCGAGAGGCTTGGACGGGAAAAATGATGTCACACCGACATCAGGCAGACCACAGGACCTTCGCCCCTTGTATGTCGCACCGAAAGACTGGCACCCGTCTTCAATCACAAAGAGCCCTCTGTTCTGCGCAATGGAATATATGGTATCCATATCAGCAACCTGGCCATAAAGGCCTACGGGGATTATCCCTTTAGTCTTATCTGTAATCTTATCTTCAATCAGAGAGGGGTTAATGTTGTAGGTCTTTTCATCAATGTCAACAAACACCGGTTTTGCACCAAGGAGTGCAATGACCTCAGCCGTTGCGATAAAGGTAAACGGGGGACAGATAATCTCATCACCACTTTTTACACCATATGCCATAAGGGCAAGGAGGAGGGCATCTGTGCCGGAACTAACACCTATTCCGAAACGGACACCCACGTAAGCAGCAAGCTGTTTCTCCAGCTCGCTGACCTTGCTGCCAAGGATAAACTGGGTGCTCTCAAGGACTTCGAATATTTCCCTGTCTATGTCGGTTTTATACTTGTTATATTGACGTTTTAGATCTATGAAATTTAGTTTCATTTGAAAATAAACCCATCCCCACCCTGTCCCTCCCCTTGAAGGGGAGGGTATTTTCAGCAGCCCTTATAAACCCCAAGTTCCTTTCCACTACACTTACTAAAAAGGCCATAGAAGTTTTATCTCCCATGGCCTCCGATACACAGTTCACTTATGTACTATCCTTCAGTCCTCTCAAGGATAATCTTATGTTCAACCAACCTGATTTTTTTTATACGGGCAGTTAAAGTCTTCTGTTCACCCGCAAGGTTTCTTATATATATCTTTCCCCCCTCCTGGGGTTCCAATACATCAACACTATCTAAAAGCAGCTCCTCTTTCCCCTCTTTCTCCACGTAAACGCTCGCTTCACACATGATGCATCTCCCTTCAAAATCAAGTCAAATATCAAAACCAGAAAATCTAAATTTAATTCAAACTGCAAGAAAATCTGTAGTTATTTGTTTTTATACGGCATTTTAACTGTTGATTTATTGCATTTGATATTCAATAGATTAAATGATTCTCCTTAACCTGTCAATCAGTTTATCAATCATATGAGGAAATGGTTCAGGTGTAACACCAATAAGTTCAATCCCCTGCTGAGGCAGCGGGACAAGAAGTTTTCGCGCTTTGCTTGACGCAACTGCATCAGCCATTAACTGAGTATACTCACCAAGCATGGAATTAGGTATAACGATCGCCCAGGAACCGATTATTATATCTGCATACCTGCAGACCTGTACTATGGAATTTTCTCCGGAAGCAGCCTTATTAGCCCCTGCCTTCATCATTAATGATGTGGCTATTGCATTTGTACCGATGGCAATAATGTCCATCTTTTCAACGGAGGACTCCGGAAGGTTCTTCTGCATCTTCTCAATTATGTGGGCCCCTATGCCGCCACCCTGCCCGTCTATCACTACCACTGTTATGTCAGCCATGGGGAGTATGATACATATTACTGTCCTTTATTGCAACTGGAAAGAAATTTTAATAGTCTTTTCAACTATTTCTCAATCTTACCCACTACATTTTCTGCGCCATCCGTGAAGAAGAGATATGGTGTGTCTTGTGAGGTAGCAACTCCTATGACAGCATTATACCTGACAATGTCACTCGTGCCCGGAACGAAAGAAGACTGTCCCACCTTACCTGAAAATGTAAGTACTTCACCTGTCAATTTATTCACCCTCCGAAGCACATTGTTCCCTGTGTCTGCCACATACAGATAATCGCCATCAACAGCTATGCCCCTCGGATAATAGAAATTTGCGTTGAAACTGACCCCGTCCCTGAATCCTATCACCCCGGGCATACCTGCAATTGTCTTCACCTGCCCAGTACTTATCAACACCCTCCTTATAGTGTTATTACCGCTGTCTGATACATAAAGGTATACACCGTCAGAGGCAATACCACCGGGGTCGTTAAATCCTGCAGCTGCCCCAGTGCTGTCAGCAGTCCCTGGTGAACCGACACTCTTGACGAAGTCAGTCAAACCGGCCACTAAACCCACATACCCGGTAGAAAGATTGACCCTCCGAATAAGATGATTTCCGGAGTCCGAGACATAAAGATGATCTCCAACAAAACATATCCCCCGGGGTGCGTTAAACAGGGGGTAACCAAATTCACTGTTCATAAAACCGGCTGTACCAGGAACACCGGTTACTGTAGTTACCTCTCCAGTGGATATGACCACCTTTCTTATTGTATGGTTACCGGTATCAGCCACATACAGATTCCCCATTCCATCTGCAGTAATACCAATCGGACTGTTGAACCTGCTCGAGTATCCTGCACTATAACCGTAACCGTTAGCCCCGACATTTCCTGCTATCAAGATCAGTGGGGCAGCGGATAGACTGGAAATATCCAGTTTACGAATGACCTGATTACCTTTATCCGCAACATACAGGAAGTTGCCTGATATATCACCACCTGTAGGAGAAACCAGGGTAACGCCCTTATTCTTTGAATATGAAAAGGTCTTTGTTTCCCCGGTATTCATATTCACCCTTCTGATCCTGTTCGTCCCTGTATCCATTACATAGAGATAGCTGCCATCTGTGTTAATTCCAGTAGGAGCATTAAAAGATGTAGTCTTGCCAGTGCCATCTGTAGAATCACCGTAGCTGCTTGAACCAGCCTGCTGTCCTGTACACTTCTTTACTGATGATTCAAAACCATTTGTAACCGTAGTCTCTACTACACATGCTTCATCTCCTGCCAGTAACGATACTTCCATAGTATTCAGGTCTATTTTTCTTATTAAATGGTTTGCGGTATCAGATACATAAAGGAAACCGGAATACCACGTAATACCTTCAGGTGAATTAAACTTCGGGGCTCCGTCATTACTATCCACAAGACCTGAAGTTTCCCGGCTGCCGGAAATAGTTGTGACAACACCCGAAGCCGGGTTAATCCTCCTTATGGTATGATTCCCGGTATCCGCAACATATAAATTAGTTCCGTCAGTCGCAATATCGCCCGGGGCATTAAACTGCCCGATTCCATTTATACTTTCTGCTGTATCTTTTGAACCTGCTACACCAGGCGTTCCGGCCAGTGTGGTTACGGCAGCAGTCGAAATATCAATCGCACGTATCGTATTATTGCCCGTATCAGCTATGTACAGCCTATTTCCTATCCTCACACCCCTTTTAGGAGACTTAAACCTTGCAGCTGTCCCAATCCCATCCGCTTTACCGGTTGAACCCGGGGTTCCAGCAAATGTACGCACTTCTCCGGTAGAAAGATTCATGCTCCTAATGACATGATTATCCGTATCCACTATGTAGATAAACTGACCATTCGCACCAGCTATTACATCAGTGGGTGAATTAAACACTGCGTCGCTCTCAGAACTGTCTGTGGAACCTGGATGCCCCGACGTGCCAGCTAACGTTGTAACCTCCCCTGTAGACGCTACTATTTTTCGAATTACATGACTATAGGTATCAGCTACAAAAAGTTCGTCGCCATCTATCGCTATCCCACCGGGAGCATTGAACCTGCTGTTGCTGCCTTTCTCATTTACGTTTCCTGCATGGGACGGAAACCCTGCTAAAGTGGTAGTCTCCCCACTGGATATATTAACGACACGTATCGCATTGTTACTCATATCAGCTATATAAAGGTAGTCTCCAATGACAGCTACATCTGCAGGACTGTTCAACATCCCGACACCAGGTACGCCATCTGAATAACCGGTAACCTGCGGCGTACCGGCAATCGTACCAACAGTAGCCTGATTCAGGTCTATTACCCTGACAATATCATTGCCAAGGTCAGCAACATATAGCTCTTCACCCCTTATTACAAGTCCTGCCGGGTAAGAAAAACGGGCCCTGGAAAGCGAGCCATCTGCAAACCCCGCCTTCCCTGCCGAACCTGATAAGGTAAGAACATATCCATTTTGCGGGTTCATTATCCTGATCGTATGATTAAATGTATCAGCAATGTACAAGTAATTCCCGTCATTAGTGATTTTTAACGGATAATTAAACTGGGCAGATAAACCAACGCCATCTGCAGTACCTGCTGTAAAGGCAGTACCCGCTGCAGTTGTTGTATAACCACTGTCTTTATCAACCTTCCTTATAAGGTGGTTGTCTGAATCCGTTACATAAAGCGAGTTGCCAAGGATCGTTATTCCGGAGGGCGCCTTAAAAAGGGTATTATTCCTGTCGCCATCAGAATACCCAGCTTGTCCGCTTAAACCTGCAAGGGTCGCAACAGTGCCGCTCTGAATTTCTATCTTTCGGATTACATGATTTCCGGTATCCGCAACATAAAGATAGGTGCCATCAGTTGCAACACCCTCAGGGGAATTAAATCTTGCATAAACACCAACACCATCCGTACGACCAGCTACACGAGGATACCCTGCGATAGTTGTAACTGTACCAGTGTATAAATCTATCTTACGTATTGTATGATTGGTTTTATCTGCAACATATAAGGTATCATTATTATAAGGAGCAATTCCATTTGGGGCATTAAATCGTGCCAGTTTGCCAATTCCATCTGACGTCCCTGTGCCACCTGACTCTCCTGCCAATAATAGCATGTTGCCCCCGCTTATACTCTTGCTTCCTTCTAATTGCGGGCCAATAGGGCTGTATTCACTACTGCAGCCTGACAGGATAGTTATAAGCAGGAACACTATCAACAGATGTAGATGGGCAAACCGGGGACTTAAATCATGATGACTTATCATCAACATATTCTTAATCGCAATAAGTATGCCAACTCAACATCAGGTATGGAAAAATCAATCGTTTTCTCCATGTTTATGCACTGGATCCTCTGTCCTGTCCAACCGCAGTTGCGCTATCTGCTCGGCTATCAATGCCATCATGAAGATAATAATACCGTTGCTGATCAGGAGGGCCGACATATTCGTAAATCTGTGACCCTCAATAAATGTGTATAAATAGTATCCAATACCCAGAAAAAAGAACCCGGCGCTCACCGGTAGAAATACCCTGAAAGGAGAAAATAATGTGGCTATTTTCAGCATGATCAGAAAGAATCTTACCCCGTCCTTTAACAGCTTTATCTTGCTCTTGCCCTCCCTTTTCCTTGCTACAATGGGAATAAAAGCCACACTATGTCCAGCCCTGATTAAAGAAAGCGTTATTGTAGTGGGATAGGAGAATGTATTGGGGAGCAGATAAACGAACTTCTTCGCAATATCTGCCTTAATCGCCCTGAACCCGGATGTGAGATCGAGTATCTTCATCTTTGTTAAATAAGTAGCAAACCGGTTATATATCGCGTTGGCCAGATCCCTGTGAACCGACGTTTCTGACTGGCCTGTCCTTGCGCCAATAACCATGTCATATGTGGCAATCTGTTCAATAAGCCGGGGGATATCTTCAGGTTTGTGCTGGCCGTCACCGTCCATCATCACAATTATATCCCCTGTCGCAGCGCGTATGCCGCTTTTAACAGCAGCACCGTTCCCTATATTGTAAGGATGCCTTATAACAAGGGCGCCTGCCTCTTTAGCCATTTTCCATGTACCGTCCGGAGATCCGTCATCAACGACTATTACTTCACAGTCATCTCCTATCACTGACTTCACCCCTTTGATCACGGAACCAATGACCCTCTCCTCCTTGTAGGCCGGGATTACTACACTAATCTTTGCATTACTCATTTTAAACGGTCTCCTGTATGAGAAAGTTACCAGCCCAGCGCACTCCGCACCATCCTCCGGGTTTCAGCGTTTATAAGAAATATTATAAGTATGATAAGCTCTACCCCTATTATCCATAACCTTGACAATAAAGCCACTCCAAGTGCGATATGAGTAGGTATAAAAAGGCTCAAAAGGATAGTAATACTCCCTTCCCGCACCCCCAGACCGGCAGGTGTAAAAAAGGTAAGATATCCAATTATAAATGAAATGGCACTTATACCACTCAGAATTGGTATATAGTAGAACTCTAATGGATAAAAGGCCCTTATAAAGCAGTAGAAGGCAACACCTGCTACTATCCAGGAAAAAGAATAATATCCGGCAAGGATCAGCATATTACCAAATGAGAGGGAAATGTTAATAGGTCCTTTTCCAAACCATGCAAGTACCGGATTCATGACCCTAAGAAACGGTTTCGGATGGAGAAAGATAAAAAAAAGCGGAACGAAGACAAGGAGGGGGAATGCACGCGCTACAGGTCCTGTATCATGCCAGAAGAGGAGAGATACAACAAATACAAAGGCGGCAGATACAACCGGATAGGTCTGCTCAAGCAGGACACTCATCCCTGAGCGTGAATCCGCAATCCCCTCACGCCTGCAAAGAAATACCCTCCCTACGGGCGACCATATACCACCAGGGATGTACCTGCCGAACATGGAAAGCAGGAATATTGAGATCCCTTTACTTAACTCTATCCTGACGCCTATCATCCTGAGGATTAATGTCCATTCATAGGCTGATAATAAATATGCAGCCAACAATATCCCGATAGAAATCCCCAACCACAATGAATTCAGCGACCACGGATATCCGGAAATCTTATCCCACTGCTCATAGACAACCCTGCCTATGAAATAAAAGACAATGACTATCATGAGAAAGCCGGCGATTCTCTTAAAATGTTTCATTACAGTATGCCGCTCCAGTCCGCGAATATTATCAATTTCTCAGGCTCCAATATACCGCATTGGTTTTTTCCACCATGCTGTCCAACGAGAATTTTTCCAGTGTCTGGTATCCCCTCCGGACAAATCCGTCCCGGAGATCTTTGTCTTTTGCCAGTCTCTGGATTCTCTCAGACAAACCCTGCCAATCACCTGGTTTTACGAGAAATCCATTAACGCCATCCTGAATCAGCTCCGGTACACCGCCTGTATCTCCTCCGATGACAGGGACCCCGGCATTCATAGCCTCAAGAAAGACAAGACCGAAACCCTCTATAAAGGATGGCATAGCAAAGATGTCTACCTGGTTAAATAACATCCTGACTTCTTCATTATCCTTCCATCCGAGAAAATGGACATTTCTTTCTATGCCCAGGCCTTTACTCAAATCCCGCATCTCCTCTTCCTTGTTGTTCCCATACCTGCCTATCACACTGAGCGAGACATCTGGATATGTCCTTCTGACAGAAGCGACCGCCTCAATTAACACCGGCAGCCCTTTTCTCTGGAAATTCTGCCCTACAAATAGAATGGATGGATTCCCCTTCAGCCTTTCCGTCTTCCCTGTTGGACTATTAGTCAGATCGGTCTTTTCAATGCCGATGTATATAGTCTTCATAGAGTCCTCTGCGGCACAATAATTCGTGGCAATGGACTTTAATACATAATCCGAGTTGGTAATTATAAAGGAAAGTTTCCGAACGGCCCTCTTCTCCAGCACCCTTGTCACATTGCAGAATCCCCATCTCTTAAGCCAGTCACTATAGTATTTTCTGTAGGCGAAAGGATCCCCTGGAGCTTCAGAGAAATAATAGTCATGCATGGTCCCGATTACCGGAATGGATCTTGTCCTGCAAAACAATGAATCCCTCGCGTCCACAAAATGAACGATATCCATGGATTCCTTTTCAAGCACTTTTTTAAGGGACTTATTAAAATAATAGGCAAGGATTATCCAGTTCCCGAGGGTGGGTTTAATTTTTAAACCCTTCATTTCTGAGATCTTTACCTTTGGGTGACGCCTTCTGTCAGAAGCCTCAGGACAAATAACCGTCATTTCATTTCCCAATTCAGCCAGTCCATTAACAAGGTGTGTAGCATACGTCCCCACTCCGCTCCAGAGGTGGCCATATTGGGGAGTTATGATGCAGACTTTTAACGGTTTCATGCCGGAATATTTGTGCATACGGCAATCAGGTATCTGCAGTTCTCAACATCTGTAGTTGTTATACCGGTATACTGCTTCAGGTTAAATTCATCTCTGACACTCTTGGGGATCAGGAGTTTTCTAATGCTTTTCGGCACTGCAGCGGTAAGAGATCTGGTTATTCTCTTTTGCGGGTTCTGGTGGTCCTGACCATAGATGACTACATTCTTAAACAGATTCGTCAAAAGCTTATAGAACTCATCATAAAAGAACTCGTGAAGATGATAAGGATTATCAGGGGTAGAATATTTCTTATTGGGTGTTGAGACAACAAACATCCCACCATCGTTTAGGACCCTCTTGATTTCTTTTAAGAAGTCCATATATCTTTCAAGGTGTTCAATAGTTTCAAAGGATATAACGATATCAAAGACCTTACTTAAAACTCCAATCGTATCAGCGCTGCTCATGATGAAATCGAGATTTTGAGCCTTGTAGTTTGATTTAGCATGCCTTATTGCTTCATGTGAGATATCTATTCCGAGGATATAAAGCGAATCTGCTGATTGAAGTAAACTACATCCATAACCGGTCCCGCAGGCAATATCCAGCACCTTTTTCCCTTTTACAAATTGTGTCACAAAATTATACCTGTCAAGATGCTCCTTCTCCAGTACGATATCTTCACCTATAACTAACCGTTCTCCTGTAAAATGCATCTCTTCCCTCTCTATCTTACCCAAAATGCCACCATACCCCTCTATTAACCGCCCGGACATGTTCCCACTTCCTGTTAACCGATAGTTTCGTTATTAACCATAAGTAACGATAGAAAATAAAATATGGAAGAAACAGAAATATGAAAGAAAAAACAGAGAAGTTCTTCCTGACAAAAAGTATACGGTTTCTGGTCATGTAATAATAATAATTGGGGGACTTAAAACCTACCGCAGAAGACGCCCTATGCCAGACAATAGATTTCGGGGCATATGCTATCAGGAAACCTTCTCTCTTTGCCCGGATATTCCAGTCGAGGTCTTCAAAAAAGAAAAAGTAGTCCTCATCCAGCAGTCCAGTCTTTTCTACTGCTTCCCGTCTGATTAGAAGCGCGCACCCTGTAATAAATCCGGTCTCCCCCTCCTTGTCATACTGCCCCCTGTCCTCCCTGAGAAGCCCGGTCAGGAGAGGCTGGCCCAGTCTTCCGATAACCCCTCCACCTGCCGCATAGATAATTTTTTTTACCCCCCAGAAATAAATCTTGGGGCCTATAATACCATACCTCTTATCTTCCTCCCCCACTTTTACAAGTTCACCTAAAAAATCATCTTTGACTACTGTATCGTTATTTAAAAGAAGTATATAATCACTCCCTCTCTTCAGCGCCTCTCTTATACCTATGTTATTTCCTTCAGCAAAACCGAGGTTTTTCTCATTCTCTATCAGCCTGATCCGTGGATTATTATGATACAGATTTTTGAATACCTTGACGGAATCATCATCTGAACCATTGTCAATCAATAAAATATCATAATCTGCATAATTAATCTTTTCGACAGACTTCAGGCACTCTATCGTATCATCCTTTCCATTCCAGTTAAGGATAATGATAGTAACGTGAGGATAATGTTTATCTTCCATTGGCCATGCCCCTTGAACCTGAATAGTTTTTAACTTTCTCCACGATCTCCACTATCCTCTTGCCAATAGCGTCAGCAGAAAAGTTTTCCGCAAAATATTTCTGACCGCGAATGGCTATCTTTTCCCGAAGCGCCTCATCTTTCTTAAGAGATAGTATCGCCTCAGACAGCGACTCAGGATCCCCGGCATTGCAAAGCATGGCATTATCCATGTTTGTCAAGACCCCCTCAGTTGCCGGTGTCATTGCAGTTATCAGGGGTTTACCCATTGCCAGGCAATTATAGACCTTACACGGAATGACCCTCATTGCCTTGTCCGTCTTGCCGAAGATCCCGAGACAGATGTCGGAGCGCTGAATGTATCCCGACAGCTCTCCTTCTTCCACAAACCTGTCTATAAAATTAACATTCCTTAATCCGAGCTTTGATGCAAGCTGTTTCATCTCCGGCAGAAGTTGACCTTTTCCAATCAGGGTAAAAACTATGTCCTTCTCCCCCTGAAGGATCTCTGCCGCCCTGAGGATAACATCCACACCATGTAACGGGATATAAGAACCGAAGTAGAGGATATTAAGAGCGCCGGAAGTTCCGGGGACACCATACTTAATTCTTTGCGATGGAGAGGTCGGCAGTGAATTAAGTATGGTGTCCCCGGAATCGGCCGCGGAATCGGCCGTAGTTAGCGATGAGCCAACCGGTATTGCATAAAATTTTGAAGCCGGAAGGTGAAACTCCCTGACAAAATAGTCTATGTGCGCCTTGGTATCCAATAAGACTGAGTCAGCAATATTACATGACCACTTATCAACCAGCCGCAGTAATTTTGCCTTTAAAGAGTTTTGCAATACTATTTTCCGGTCCATTACCGCCGTATCATAGACCGATAGGAAGGCATCAAAGATGACCGGCTTTCGCCTGAACAGGTTTAAAATCTTTGCTAAAAAAATATCTACATGGCCCGCATATCCAACAATCATCGCATCGTAATCACCTGCATGTCTGAACTTTAATATGAGTCTTCCATAGATGCGCATAAGCCTGAAGATGGTCTTCACCATGACGCTTCCGGCCTTTACCCCCTCCAGTTTTTCAGCAGTCCCTTTCCAGAAGTCTTCATGACACTCTGTCACCTCCACCCCATTACTGCGCAGCCCTTCAATAATCACCCTGTTCCTCGGATAACCCTCCTCCATCGAGTAGGTTCCAAAATAACAGACACGCAATATCCGATTCGCTTCCATTACTTTGCTGGGCTAAGACCTCTTTTGAATAAAAGCATATTTATATTCAATGCCATAATCAATATTGCGAGGGGGGTTAAATGTATAAAGACCCTGTCAAGTGAAGTTTCTATATGGAATTTCAAATCAAGCGGCGAGATCAGATAGATGAATATATAAGAGGCACACTGGGCCAGTATCATGGCATGCAAGAAGATGAGAGGATTTCTGAAAGATTTCCTAATGTTGATCAAAGAAGAAATGACATAACCATACCACGAATAGTTAAACAGATCGGCTTTCCTGAAGAGGATGTAGAAAAACATCTTAATGATGTACGGGAGTCGCAGCAGATTGCTTTGCATTGTTGCTGTATTCATATTGGGTGTGTATTCGCTCGATATATGATAATACATTTTATAAATAATCCATGGTAAAGTGATCACTCCGAGGAGACCCCATGTCATTAAAATGAACTTATATTTTATTTTGCTGCCAAATGCAAGGCTTACTGTAATTAATATCCCACCTATAAGCAAGAGAACCAATCCTTCATTCTTAGTCCACGCCCCCATGGCCAAAAACAGGACAGCCGTAACGAGGTACGCATAGTCCCCTTCTGACATATAAAGATAAAAAAATGCTCCGGCCCCGAGGAAGAATATGGATAGAGCGAGATCTGCATAGCCTACAAAATCAGCAGTATAAACCCCGACGAAACCACCGGTATGGATCATAATTATTGGGGTCATGGATAAAAGGGCGGTAAATAACAATGAGAACCGCCTCGCAGCAACTTTTCTGACTGCATCAAAGAAAATAGCCAGCAAAGAGACAAACTGCAGCGGATAAATCATACGTACCAGTTCATCGTTGACCTGACCCATAGAGGTATAAATCCATGAAAATGTTAAGGGGATAAGGAGGGGATAGTCAGGGTGGGTCAATGGATCTTTCAAAATGTCGTAAGAGATTCCCATATCATAGAAAAACATCTTCCCTTTATATGCCCAGGTTTGCAAGGCATCCCAGCCCCTTAATGGCACCGCGGTTCCAAACAACAGCGGATAAACCACCTGAGACAGAATGATTAATAATAAGACGAGATCCGGCCAGCCTGTATCTTTCAACAGAGGTTGAACCGTAATCTTTTTATTGACAAGAAGCCCCTCCCGGCTGGACTTAAACAACACGGTGATGACTGCAAGGACAATCCACGGAACAGCAATAGAATAGACTTTAAAGGGAAGAGACAGCAGTGAATAAACAAACATCTGAAGTGAGATAATTCCCATACCAAGCATAAAGGAAATGGCCAATCCTGGCAACAGGCTGAAGCGCTGCCATACCCTTGCATACGTTAGCACTAATACGCCGGAAATGATCATGATTACGATCGCAAACACGAACCAAACGGACCCTGCCATTAACTCACCTCGTTCCTTCCATCATATTCCCTACCCTGTAAATCGAATAATGTCCATATTGATAAGCCTTAGTGGAAATTTTATCAAATGGGGGCTGCTCTAAAAATGCGAGCAGCTCTGCGCTTGCGTCTGACATTTCCCTGCATATACAGGCTATGACATAGTCACCTGTAAGGATGCTGTTTCTATTAGTCTCCGATAGGTTATAAATAATGACCTCGCGGGGTGGAAGGTGATATCTCGCTAAGAGCCACTGCCACATCGCTTTTGCCTCAGGACAGTAATTCAAGAAATAGACGGTACTTTCTTCATGAGTCGCCGATAGACCGTCTTTAACAGGTTTGAAATAATCTCCCCAAATTAAGTGGTTTTTCTCAATATAGCTGACCTTCATTAAGAGTGGCACTGCCTTTAGACTGCTCCATTCTGCAATAAAAATAGCCTTATATCCAGTCACCCATATTGAGAGTAAGAATATGATGAGCACCGTTTCCATGTGCTGACTTAATATGAATCCCTTTTTCTTCAAACCAATCTATCTCCCTTAGTTATCAGCCTGTTTATATTCATGGCCAGAACCATAATTGCCAGCGGGGTTAAATGAATAATTACACGGTCAATAGACGTTTCAATGTGGAATTTTATTTCAAGCGGAGATATCAGATAGATAAAAGTGTACGCAGCAAACTGGCCCAGGAGCAGGGCATGCATGTAGAACAGAGGTTTTTTCACAGATTCCCTCAGATTGACCAATGAAGATATGAGATATCCATACCATGCATAGTTATACAGATCAGTATCGCGGAATAATACGAAAAAAAACATCTTGATGATGTATGGGAGGCGCTGCAGATTGCTTTTCATAGTAGCGGCATTCATGTTAGGGGTGTACTCGCTCGAAATATGAAAATGCATCTTATAGAGAAGCCACGGCAAAGTAACAACCCAGATGAACCCCCATACTGCCAGAATCGCTCCATATCTAATCCGCTTTCCAAAAAAGAGGTTGACAGTAATGAGCATCCCTCCCATCAGGAGGAATACCAAACCCTCATTCTTCGTCCAAGCGCCCATGGTCAGAAACAGAACAGCCATAATAAGATGCGCACTGCTGCCTTCCATCATGTAAAGATAGAAAAAGGCCCCGGCGCCAAGGAAGAATATGGAAAGGGCAAGGTCTGCATAGCCCACAAAATCACCACTGTACAATCCCCCTATCCGGCCAGCGAATCCGCTGGAATGCACCATTACGATAGGGGTCAATGATAAAAGGGCGGTAAATAATAATGACATCCGTTTAGAGGCGGTCTTTCTTACTGCATAATAGAATATGGCGAGCATGGAGACATACTGCATGGGGTAGATAATTCTTGCCATCTCATCATTTACATGACCAATCGAGGTATAGAGCCAGGATAATGTTAAAGGGATTAATAGTGGATAGTCAGGGTGGGTCAAAGGATCTTTAAGAAAGTCGGAGGATATCCCCATATCATAAAAAAACACCTTCCCCTTAAATGCCCATGTCTGCAGGGCATCCCACCCCCTTATTGGCAGCAGGGCCCCGAACAGGAAGGCATAAAATACCTGAGACAGGATAATCAATAATAAAATGACTTCGGGCCAGCTTATATCTTTTAATCCAGCCGTTACATTGATTCCTGAACCTGTAAGAAGCCTCTCCCGCGTGGATTTAATAAGAACCGCTGCGGCTGCAAGGATAATCCACGGAAAGGCAATGGAATAGATTTTAAAGGGGATATTTATCTGAGAATAGGCAAACATCTGAAGTGATATAACCCCCATCCCAAGCATAAAGGAAATAGCCAATCCAGTGAATAAAGTAAAATAGTTCCATACCCTTGCAAAGGTAAGCACCAACACGCCGGAAAGGACTATAACTGCGATTGCAAACAGAAACCAGAATAATGATGTCATTAACCTACCTTATTCCTTCCCCTGTCTTTTCTATCCTGTAAACAGCATAATGCCCAAACTGATAAGAATTAGCAGTGACTTTCTTAAATGGAGGCTGCCCCAGAAAACCGAGTTTCTCAGTGTCAGAGGCTGACATTTCCGTACATACGCAAGCTATGACAAAATCGCTTTTCAGGGCTGTCTCTCTGTTGGTATCAGCGGGGCCGGCAATATCAATCCTGCGTGGAGTGAAATAGTATTTTGCAAGGAGCCAGTTCCAGACCCCGCTTGCTTCAGGACAGTAATTCAGGAAGTAGATAGCGCTATTTTCAGGAGCTACGGAAAGTCCATCCCTGAAAGGCCTGTAGAGGGTTCCCCAGACTATAAGCCTTTTTTCCGCCTGGCTTACCTTCATCAATAATGGCGCCGCGCTCAGGCTGCGCCATTCAGCGACAAAGGCCGCCTTATAACCTAACAGCCAGAGTGCAGCAAAGAAGACGATTATGACAGCTTCCATGCGCTGTCTTGACCATGGACTCTTTTTTTGCATACCCTTATTTTTCATAACTTATGTATTCACCTGTGTCCTTATTCAGGACATTGAGATTACTGTCTCCTTATCAGGTTATATTTCAGTATGCACCAGATAGCCCTCACGCCGTCCTTCCATCCTATCTTCTTCCCCTCGGAATAGTCGCGGCCGCTATAGGATATCCCAACTTCATAAAGCCTGTATTTCCTTCTGGCAATCTTGGCCGTAATCTCCGGTTCAAAACCAAAACGGTACTCTTCAATATTAATGTTATTGATAACCTCACGCTTGAATACCTTATAGCAGGTCTCCATATCAGACAGGTTCAGGTTTGTAAACATATTGGAAAACAAAGTCAGGAAGGAGTTCCCTAAAAAGTGCCAGAAAAACATCACCCGCCGCTCTTCTGTGGTTATGAACCTTGAACCGTAGACTACATCTGCCCTGCCATCCAGGATGGGCCTGATCAGGTTGTGATAATCATTAGGGTCATACTCCAGATCGGCATCCTGGATGATGACAATATCACCGTTTACATGCTGGAACCCGGTCTTTAATGCAGCACCTTTCCCGCGGTTTTTTTCGTGCATAAAGACCCGTATATTTTTATCGTTCAACGTCTCAAGATACCTTCTGCTGCCGTCTGTGGAAAAGTCATCTACTATGACCAGCTCTTTCTCCAAACCGGGCAGGTCCACATCCTGAACCCTTTTTATAATCTCCCTGACTGTATCTATCTCATTAAATATAGGTATTACTATAGATAGTTTCATAGTTCTTCCTTTTCATGACTCACCAAATAGGCGCTTCCACGGTCCTGTTGATCTTATAAAGCCCTATTGACAACTCCCCTGTTTTCTTATTTTGTATACCACCGATGAATGCGAAGTCCTTTGGCGCATCCTTAGGATAAAACAAGAAGCGTAATTCAGGCCTCAGATAATACTCCACCCTTTTATCAACAACAATATAATCTATCTCCTTTGAACGGGCAAGCTCCATAACCTCCTTGTGAGTAGCCGGCGTCGTAAACCACAATGCCTCCGCATAGTAAGGGATATACGGTTTCCTGGACATCACCCTGACCGGCTGCGGGAGATTCCCCTTCATCCACAACCCTATTTTCTGTATGGATTCCAAAGAAGCATTAGTACGCCATAATTGATTCATACGCAGGGGAAACATCTCCAGAAGCGGAAGGGATGACAACATCGCAACTAAAACCATGACAGGTATTGCAGCCTGTCTGATCATGCCGGACTTCATCCTTTCCTGAATCCGAATGATTCCGCCTGATGCTATGACCATAAATAAAGGGGAGATGGGAGAAAGATACCTGATCCTTTCATCTATCATCGGGGACAGAGGTAAAAGGAGAAGCGCAGCGTAATACACCACGATAAAGGAAACCAGAAACAGAACACCCATGCCCATCCCTTTTCCGCCCTCTTTTCTCCCAAAGAAAAGACCCGGGACAACAAACAGAACGGAAACAACAATCATGATAAATTTATAGACAGAATCCAGCGGCATTTTACTTATCAATGAAACCGAATAATTTTCTGCATTCAAAACCACTTTGTTTATAAGCCTTGAGACAGACCCTTCCCCGCTATCCGGTGTTGCTGCATTCTCCCATCCAGCCCTGCTCTCAGCCCCCTCAAAGGCTATGGTACCCTCGATGCTTCCATAAGAGCCTGCAAGCGTCCAATTACCGTAAAAGGAGTGGAGGTGGATCAGATAGACTCCTGTAATCAGGATAAACCCGAGAAAAAACAGGGCTGAAGAAGCAGCGGCCTTCCTGACAATCTGCGCTGGATAGCTGCCTGCCAGCCTGACGGAACTAACAGAGGAATAAATTATCCAGAATAGAACAACAGGGATAGCTACCAGACCAATAACCCGGGCCATGTAAGATAATCCGATGAGCGCTCCGGAGACAAAGAATAAGGTCTGCCTTTCAGACCTTATGGCATAAATACAGACTGTGATACCGGAAACAAATAGTGTGGTAAAAAGGGCCTCAGTCAGGGCAGCGCCTGACCAGTATATCAGGAGAGGGCTGAGGAATATAAATACCGAACTGATCCAGGCTGCCTTTTCATTATAGACTGCCTTTGCAAGATAGAATACTGGAACGACCAGAAAGGCCCCTGCAACTGCAGAAACTATTATGGCAGAGAGCTCCATATTGCCGGCAAAAATGGAAACCAGTGCACTGAGTCCCGGATAGAGAGGCGGCAATACAGTCTCTATGCCTTCATTAAAATTGAATGAGAATTTCCCCCGTAATATAGACCTGGCAAATGAAAGATAGAGGCATGAGTCAGGATAGAAAACCACTGGAAGGGCTGTCATTAACCGTAATACAAGAGACAAGAATATCAGGGCACCCAGCATCACTCCCTTATTTGTCGTTATACGATCCTTCACCCTGCTTCTTCTCTGTTTTTATCTCCATCCTTGACAGACTTCTTGTTCTCAAGTTCGTATTTCAGTAATCCCATCTCCTGCGCCAGTTTTTTATTCTTCTCACTCATTCTCGATATAACGATAGAAAAATGGAGGACAATGAGCAGGAGGAAGAGAAAGGCGGCAAGGAACAGAAGTGAGGGGGAGTAAAAGATCCCGAAAAAAGCGGCGATCTTATCCAGCAGCCCTTTCCACAGGGAGAGCACCAGCAGTATGAAGCTGGATGCAAGCCATAGGATGGCATATCTTTCCTTCAGCATCCCTTTTCGTACCAGCTCAATTACGAAGAGGAACAGCAGCGTACTGAGGATGATGGAGATAATCTGCACATTAAACAACGTCATTTACCTTTCAGCCTTTCTAATCATTTCTATGAGCACTGCAAGTGAGACCTTCACCATATAGTACATGGACCTGAAAGGGGTAATAGACGACTTCCCTCCGGCCCTCTCCTTCATCTCCACAGGGATCTCTTTGACCCTTAACCCCCTCTTATGAAGGAGGACAAGGGCCTCTACCTCCGGATAGTCATCAGGATAATTCCTGCTGAATAAATCAATCACCTTTTTATTGACTGCACGGAAGCCCGATGTTGTGTCTGTAATCCTCTCTCGCAGAATAAGCGACAACAGGAGAGAGAAATATTTGATGCCAACCAGACGGGACCTGGTAGACTTATATCCGCCGTTAGCGACAAACCGCGACCCTGAAGCCATGTCGGACTTTCCCTCTGCAATCACCTGAACCAGCCTCTCTATATGGTCAGCAGGGTGCTGCCCGTCTCCATCCACCTGTATGGCGATATCATAATCATAAAGCCTGGCAAACCGGAAGCCTGCCTGCATTGCACCGCCAATCCCAAGGTTGTATGGCAAATCTATCACAGTAGCCCCATGTTCCCTGGCGATCTGCCCTGTCCTGTCTCGGGAACCATCATTTACAACAAGGATATCTGCATAAGGGACCTCCTTATTGATTGAAGAAACAACCTGGGCGATATTCTTTTCCTCATTGAGCGCCGGTATTATAACCAGAATCCTTGATCTTTCAGCTTTCATCCGAAAATCCCATGGTAATCCACTTCACATTCCAATGAGGCTCATAACACTGTATCCGAGCCGTATCTTCATTCGATATACCCAGTTCCTGAAAAGGATATCCTTTCTACTATCAGCGTACCGGCAGCAGAGACTTTTGACTTCTTCAAGAGACTTCCCCAGCTCTCCGCCGGTCTTCGAGTTGGGATAGTAGCGGAAAGATGCAAGATAATCTCTCACGATTACAGGGTCCAGTCTGGCCCCCATCCGCAGCCAGAGGTCATAGTCCATGGTATAATGAAGAGCCTCGTCCAGCAGACCGACCTCGTTTAAGAACGATCTTTTGAACCAGACAGCAGGCTGAGAGATAAAGTCTTCCACCAGCAATCTGTCATACCTGTAGCGGCCCAGCCATTTATTCTTGTATCGCGTCACGGCCTTGCGGATTTCAATACCATCTGCATTGATAATATGGCACCTGCCTGCCACCCATCCGCAGTTGTTATTGTTATTAAAGACAGCAACAACCTTTTGCAGCGCCCCTTCTTCATAAAGGTCATCCGAATTAAGCCACCCGATAATATCGCCGGTTGCCATACTGAATCCCTTATTTACGGCATGAGACTGACCGCGGTC
>JADLDG010000089.1 GCA_020846775.1 Nitrospirota bacterium | reverse complement strand
ATGAGACCTGATTCATACCCGATACTTAATAGAAACATTCAATCTCTTAAAGAAAATCCTGATAAGCAGATTATCATTGAAGGACATACCGATGAACGGGGGACAAATGATTATAACTTAACCCTCAGTGAGCGCAGGAGCCGGGCAACTAAAAGATATCTCGTTGCCAGGGGTATAGCCCCTGAAAGAATTACGACTATTACCTATGGAGAGGAACGACCCTTCTGCCATGAGCAGACAGAGGAATGTTATCAATTAAACAGACGAGCTCATTTTGTACCATCTGAGTAAGTGGATGAAGCATGAATTCTCTCAGGACAGCCTTTCCCTCCCCCTTTAAGGGGAGGGAAACATCTCCCTTGTTATCCTGAATTGGTCCCGGCACCTTCTGATCATTCTGATCATTGAAGTCCTTTCTCAAATCTGCTATTATAAATCCTGGTCGATAATATATCTTTGATAATTTCATAATAATCTCCGGATATACTGATCGTTTTAATTGTGATCGTATTTCTGCAAAAAACAATTACTTGTAATTTTTATAGTATACGAATAGGAGGATTTATTGGATTTAAGGTTATTGAATCTACTAATCCCTTTGGGGATCGCATTCTTATCCGCCAGTATTCTATTAATTATCAGAAATATCTCCTTCAGGCTGCTGCACAGATGGGCTAAAAAAACAGAGACAGAAGTAGACAATATAATTATCTTATCTTTCAAAACACCGTCTATTTATTGGTGTATCGCTATTGGGCTTTATATTGGCGTTGGAATATCAGACCTTCCTGACAAGTATATTATTTATCTAAGTAAGATTATTCATATTATAGTGATTTTATCCGTTGCGATAGCTACAGCAAATCTTTCCGGCAAGGTCTTTACACATTATATTCAGAAGTCTAACCTCCCGCTACCGACTACAGGGCTGGCCTACGGGATATTAAAGGGGACTATTCTTGTATTAGGTGGTTTGATTGCACTCAGTGTCATCGGTATCTCAATAACACCATTCCTTACTGCACTTGGTGTAGGAGGGCTTGCCGTAGCACTGGCCCTGCAGGACACCCTGGCGAACCTTTTTTCCGGTATACATATCCTTATAGAAAAGTCTGTCAGGGTTGGCGACTTTATCAGACTTGAAACCGGGCAGGAGGGTTATGTGGATGATATTACCTGGCGGACTACAAGGATAAGGATGCTCCCGAACAATATGGTCATAATCCCAAACAGCAAGCTTTCACAGAGCATAGTAACAAACTACTATCTCCCGGAAAAGAGGATGTCGCTGTTGATTCCAGTGGGAGTCAGCTATTCTTCTGATCCGGAGAGGGTGGAGAGAATTCTTGTAGAAGTGGCAAAAAGCGCGGTTGGCAAGATACAAGGGCTTCTTGGGAATCCTGAGCCGTTTGTAAGGTTCATACCGGGATTCGGGGATAGTTCTCTTGATTTTACGCTGATTTGTCAGGTCCAGGAATTTGTTGATCAGTATTTTGCACAACATGAGCTGAGGAAGATGATTTTTAAGAAATTCAGGGAGGAAGGTATAGAAATACCATTTCCACACAGAACTGTTTATCTCAGAGAAGAAAAGGATTGGAAAGGATAATGGTATTGCATGGAAAACAGGGGTAATAGCGTATTGGAGATTTAATATGAATATGTTGAATAATATCATAGAAGAGAATTTTCCTGACAAGACCCTGGTCATAGTATCCAACAGAGAACCTTATATCCACAAGAAGAGGGGAGACACAGTCAGGGTTGAAACGCCGGCAGGTGGTCTCACATCAGCCATGGATGACATTCTAAAAGCTACAGGCGGAACATGGGTAGCCCTTGGCACTGGCAATTATGACAGGGAAGTTGTTGATGAGAAGGACTGCATCATGGTGCCGCCGGATAATCCATCCTACAAGTTAAAAAGGGTCTGGCTTGAGCATCATGTCATAGAAAACTACTATCATGGATATTCAAACCAGGTGCTGTGGCCCCTGACGCATATCACCCTTGACAGGATCCACTTCAGGGAATGTTTCTGGAAGGATTACAGGATTGCGAATCAGGCTTTTGCCGATGCCGTTCTCGAAGAGGTTGATGAAGGCGGAGTTGTATGGATACATGATTATCACCTTTGTCTCCTTCCTGCCATCCTCAAACAAAAAAGGGGAGACCTTACCCTGGCCCATTTCTGGCATATCCCCTGGCCAAACTGGGGCGTTTACAGGGTCTGTCCTCAGGCGCAAGATATCCTTGAAGGGTTACTTTGTAATGACTTGATAGGTTTTCAGATCCCGCTCTTTGTGAAGAATTTCATGGATTGTGTGCGTGAATGTCTTAAAGCTGATGTAGATTACGATAATGCCTCTGTCACTTACAGAGGTCATACCACAAGATTAAAGGCATTTCCCATAAGTATTGACTATGATAAGTTCAACTCAATGGCTACTGCCCAAAAGGCTATCCGCTTGATAAAGAAATTCAAATCAGTTCACGGCATCGAAAAGATGCTCATTGGAATTGGTGTTGACAGGCTTGAGTACACAAAGGCCCTGCTGAAAAGATTTCAGGCTATTGAACATTTCTTTGAGACATATGAAAGGTTCAGAGAAAAATTTACATTTATCCAGATAGCAGTGCCAACGAGGATGAGTGAGCCATATATAAGTTATAAAAAAAGTGTTGAAGAGTCTATATCGTGGATTAATAAAAAATATTCAAAGGGTAAATGGAAACCAATTATCTATATTGACAATAAGGTAGATCATAAAGAGCTTGCGGCCCTTTACAGGATGTCTGATGTAGCCATAATAAGTTCGGTGTACGACGGGATGAACCTTGTGGCAAAAGAGTATGTTGCCTCTCAGGTTGATGAAAAGGGCATGCTTATCCTGAGCGAATTTGCAGGAGCAGCGGAAGAGCTGGAAGGTGCATTACTTGTCAATCCTTATGATATAGAAGATTTCTCTGAAAGAATAAAAACGATACTGGATATGAGTCTTGAGGAGAAAATGACAAGAATGAACTCGATGCGAAGACACGTAAAGACACATGACATATACCAATGGATATCAGATTTCCTGAAGGAGACAGCAGAGATTTCATTATCCAGGGACGAAAAGTTTCACTATATATTTGATTATGCGGATGAGTTAAAAGCTCGTATGGCCGGAAAGAACATATTTGTTTTTATAGATTACGATGGGACGCTCACACCTATAGTTGAATCACCGGATAAGGCAAGGCTTTCTGACGACATACCACCTCTATTGTCAAGGTTGAGGATGACCGTTCCTGTAGCCATAGTAAGCGGCAGAAAGCTTGAAGACCTAAAAAGAAGAGTAGGGGTGGAAGGCATAATCTATGCGGGCAATCATGGGGCGGAGATTTTTGATGGGAGCAGGACGGTAGTAAATCAGGAGTCTTCTGCAGATCCTGATTTACTAAAAGATTTCCTGGAAAGGCTGGGTTCTGCCTTATCTCATCTTGAAGGTGTGGTAATAGAGAATAAGGGGATTACTGCAAGTATCCATTTCAGATTGGTAAACCCGAAGTATCTCTGGGAGCTGCTTTCCATTTTCAGGAAGACAGCAAAGAATTATGAAGGTGCTTTCAGGATCACTCATGGTAAAAAGGTCATTGAAATTAGACCGGGCAATACATGGAACAAAGGAAATGCAGTTTCATGGATAATGGAAAATATGGGGCAAGAGGGTATACCCCTTTATATTGGTGATGACACCACTGATGAGGATGCTTACAGGGCTATAAAGGACAAGGGTATCAGTATAAGCATAGGGAAAAATACCGAGGCAGAGTATTATTTGAAAACCCAGGGCGAGGTAAAAGGTTTTATTCGGTGGTTTTTAGAACAATAGCTTCTATTACAATTCTCTTCATATTGCTTTGCAATGCCTGCGGTTGTACCAGGAGTGGGAATGATTCGGACAGGTCTGTTGTCCTCGTATTCAAGCATGGCAAGACAGCCGGTGACGCCGGACTTTTCCGTGAAATAATCAAAGAATTTGAAAACAGGAATCCCGGCATCAAGGTAAAAGATGAGACCCTGCCTGCGTCAACAGACGAACAACATCAGTTTTATGTTATTAACCTTGAAGGAGGGAGTTCCGAATTTGATGTCCTCAGTATGGATGTCATATGGGTGCCTGAATTTGCGCGGGCCGGATGGCTTAAAGATATAAGTAACCTCCTGCCCGGGGATGAAAGGGAAAAGTACTTTCCAGGCCCGATACAGTCAGTTTCGTTCGAGGGAGGATTCTATGCAGTTCCGTGGTATATAGATGCAGGCCTG
Organism: Nitrospirota bacterium; assembly: GCA_020846775.1. Classification (NCBI taxonomy): domain Bacteria; kingdom Pseudomonadati; phylum Nitrospirota; species Nitrospirota bacterium. The sequence goes on along the minus strand of JADLDG010000089.1, from coordinate 40,790 downwards.
CTCTATTATAGGAAGGATATCCTTGAGAAATACAAGTTATCACCTCCGGAAACATGGCAGGATCTTGTTGATATTTCAAAACGAATTACTGAGAAAGAAACCGGCATGTATGGATTCATCTGGCAGGGCAAACAATATGAAGGTCTGGTGTGCAATGTACTCGAATATTTCCAGGGCAACGGAGGGGAGGTCCTCGAAAACTCAGTGTCTGCTCTCGGCGGATGGCAGCTCGGAATTAACAGATACTCAAAAAATCCTGAGGCGGCAGAGAAACTTATAAACTATCTTACTTCAACAGAGATACAGAAGAGACTTGCGCTTACAATAGGCTACAAACCAACAAGAAAGCAGCTTTATAAAGACCGTGATCTGATAAGGGAGCAGCCTTTTATCACCAGCCTTTATGCCGTCTTTATGGCGGCTGTGCCAAGGCCCGTTACCCCTTACTATATGATGATAAGCCAGATCATGCAACCAGAGTTCAGCGCCGCCGTATCAGGGATAAAGAAACCTGAGGATGCCCTCAGATCGGCACATGAACAGATTGAATATATTCTACAAGTGGAGAAATGACCTCAGCTAAAAATGGTAACGGATATAGATTTGTTTCGCCTGTCCTTATATTATTACTTTTAATTACAGTATATCCTGTCTTGTATGTCGTGTATCTCAGCCTCAACAGGAGGTTGCTCATCTTTGATATATCAAGGTTTGCAGGCATTGAAAATTATCTTTTCCTGTTGAGGGATGACAGGTTCTGGAATGCGTTGAAGAACACTGTGTATTTTACTGTATCATCAGTAACGCTTGAATTGTTGACAGGCCTCTCTATAGCCCTGCTGTTGAACAGGCAGTTCAGGATGAAAGGCATAATAAGGGCAATAGTCCTTATCCCATGGGCTGTACCAACCGTTGTCTCTGCAAAGATGTGGGAGTGGATATATAATACAGACTTCGGAATATTAAATTATATTACGGGCATTAAGATAAACTGGCTTGGCAGCCCTTTATATGAAACCGGCCAATACCTTTGTTGCAGGATTCATCGGAACTCCCCTGATGAATTTTATTCCTGCGGTTGTCAGGAAATTCACCCCAGTGCAAGTAGATTGTAATGGACTATTACTGTCCCCATTAGTGGACAGTCCACCGGAGAGAGAAAATGTTGTTGCCGGTATCAGGCCGGAAGATGTTATTATAACGTCTCAAAATGGAGGTAATGCTATAGCTGTCACAGTATCTATGATTGAACCTGCTGGGTCATTCAACTGGGTTGAATGAAAATGGAATGCTCTGATTATTAAAGGAAATTCCAATTTAGATGAGAGGCTCAGACCCGGAGACACTGCATTTATGAGTCTGGCTCAATCTAAAATAATCCTGTTTGACCAGATAACAGGTATAAAAATATAATAGGCATCAAATAGGGAGATATTAAAGCTTTTTTATTTCTGCAGAAGATGCCGAAAAGTTTATAATTGATTCTGATAACCTGGTGTATGACTACAATCATTGTTAAAATTTAATTTACGGGAGAAGGGATGAAAAAACTATATTTAGCTGTCGCCTTTTTGGCAATAATATTTTTCCTGACACTTGTTAATCTGGGAGTGAAGGGGGAGGGCGATGAGGGAGTAAATCGAGACAATGTATACAGGGAGATAAGCGGGGTTGTAAAACGTGGCGAAACCTTCTCTGATATATTTAAAAGATACCGGCTTAATATCTCAGAGCTGTTCGAGTTGAGGAAGGCATCGGCTGACATTCATAAGCTTAAAAATTTAAAGCCTGGACAACCTTACAAGATATCTCTTGATGAAAGAGACCAGATAAAAGCATTAACATACCTGATAGACGATGATAATGTCCTTACCATAACCCGCACCGACTCAGGATTCTCTGCGGAAAAGGAGGCTATTGAATATGAAAAGAGACTTATTCACATGTCAGGCTCAATAAGTAATAATCTTATATCCTCTATAGGGAATGGTAAGGAAAATCTTATGCTGGCACTGACTCTTTCTGACATCTTTGGCTGGGATATTGATTTCACTTCAGATCTCCGTAAGGGAGATACATTTAAGATAATTGTAGAAGGCTTGTACCGGGATGATCAGTTTAAGAAATACGGTGATATCATCTGTGCCGAGTTTATCAATGACGGACAGGACTATAAAGCCTATAGATATGAACATGATGGTGAGACTGACTACTACGATGATGAGGGTGGCAGCCTTAGAAGGAGCTTTCTTAAATCACCACTTAGTTTCAGGAGGATCAGCTCATCTTTTTCATTGAATCGCTTTCATCCAATACTGAAGACATACCGCCCTCATCACGGTGTGGATTATGCCTCTCCCGCAGGTACGCCGGTTTCGGTTACAGGAGACGGGGTCGTTCATTTTGCAGGGCTTAAGGGGTCGTATGGTAAGCTGGTTATTATCAAACATCCCAATGGTTATAAAACATATTACGGCCATCTTTCCAGTATAAGCAGGGGAGTAAAAAAAGGAAAAAGGCTGACACAGGGAGAGGTAATTGGGAAAGTGGGCGCTACAGGAATTGCGACCGGTCCTCATCTCCATTATGAAATGCGGATAGGAGATCGTCCGGTCAACCCGCTTACTGTTAAGTTGCCGAAGGGAAAAGCTATTTCAGAAAGACAACTGGCTGAGTTCAACAGGATGAAAGAGGGGATGCAAAAACGCCTGGCGGCTATCAGCACACCTGATAGCCTGTCAGCGTTCTGAAGATATTAATTCGCGTTTGGACTATAAGGCTTAATAATTTTGCCGCCGGATTTTATTTTATCTTTTTGATCTTTTTTGTTGTCCTGGCAACCACTTTTTTTACCGATTTTTTTACCGTATTTTGTGTGTTTTTTTCCAGTTTAACGATCTGTAATTCAATCTTCTTGATTCTGGTGATTGCAGCTTTAACTGTACTGTCGAGCATTGGGTTTTTCACCTTTGCACTCAATCCGTAGACCTTTCCTCCCAACTCGGATATTTCCTTTTGTACTTTTGTCTTAAGGAGAAATATCTGGTAACGCCTTTTCCCTTCGTCCGACATCTCTCCGGCTTTTTCCTTTGCAACTGCAACGCCCTCTTTCATTACTTCAACCCCATCCTTTAAACCTTTCTGTACATCCCTTTTGACTTTCTGCCAGAAATCCATCTTTGTCCCCCTTTCGTTAGTGTTCCTTGTTCTTCTTAAACTTTAACAAAGTAGAGTGAGGAATTCAATGTTTTTACTTCTCACAAAGCGACGGACCTATATTTGATGGGATACTCGATTCCCTCCTGCCTTTAATAATGGGTGGCCGTTTTTCCTCGAAACAAAAAAAACACCAGTGGTCATCAGGATGTTTGTCATGACAATAACAGCAAATGTATAGTCCGTAAAATGTTCAGTACCAATAATGTTGGCCGTTGCCGGGAGAGTAGCCAGGACAGCCGAGGCAAGTCCCCTCGGAAGCATGGAAAGCATCACGAACCTGTCCCTCTTTTTTTCCTGAAAGAACAACGCAATTACAAAGACGCTTATATACCTGACCAGCAGGATAATCAAAACCAGTGCAAGACTCAATGCAAGGAAGTCGCGACTAATGAGAGAGAAAGAGATCATCATTCCCATATAGACAAAGAAAAAGGTCCTGATAAAGAAGGTTACTTCTCCATGCAGAAATTTGATGGATACATCTACCAGAGAGCAGGTCTTTAATTTCAGAAATCCAGCCAGATCAGTACAATTACCGAGTATGATGCCAAATATCAGAATAGAGATCGGCCCGCTCCCTCCAAGAAAATTTACTAACGCATAAACTATCAGCATTGCAGCCAGCGTAGTCATGTAGGAATATTTTCGGTCCTTGAAAATATCAAGTATCTTCAGCCAAAATAACCCTGAGGCTACCCCTAATACAATTGCGATTGAAAAAGAACTGGCGACTGCTCGAAAAGGTGCATCAATTCCTTTAGTCTCGAGCTGTACAAATTCGATTAATGAGACAGTAAATATGACTGCAAAGACATCGCTGAATGCCGACTCTACGGATAGTATAGTCTTTATTTCCTCTTTTAATGACATCATGCCAATAACAGGAATAACTATGGCTGCGCTTGTACAGCCCAGAATTGTACCTAACAGAAGGCTTCTCAATATGTCCCAGCTTTCTATGAAAAATAGAAAACCTGCGATGGAAAGGGTGGAAAGTACGAAGGAGAGCATAACAAGGAGAGAGGCTGTCCCGAACTCTTTCATCAATTTTTTGAGGTCCATATCCATCCCACCCTCGAAGAGAATGATCATGAGTGCCAGAGAACCGAAATATTCTGCAAATCGGGTTAGGTTTTTTGGGTCAACAAGACCGAATAAGGGGCCCAGGACTACACCTATCCCCAGGAGGACAAGGACATCCGGGATTTTTGTCCTTTCGAAAGAGACACCTCCAAAAAAACCGATAATTATGATAAGCCCTGCTATTAAAAAAACGAACGATATTTCCATAACTCTTTAAGTTGCACTTTCCCGAAGTCAGGCCGTTTCAGATTGTTATATTATTAGTAGCCGGCAAAAATGAGGTCGGCACAGCTACTTACATAGATGTAAGTAGTATTATTTCCTGAACCACCGGATACGTCTATTTTACATGATTTCCATATCTATATCCAGTCAAATTTTCTGCCATTACCTTTTCTAACAATCCTTTAATATTGGATTATTATAATGACTTATAGAAATTGGAAGGAGGAATTAAAATGGGTAAACATACAAAAATTCAGCTTTATGCGGGGTTGGTCCTGACCATAGTAGTAATATCAGCTACGGCATTTGGAGTAGTCATCTATGGCTTTTAATGCAGCTTTAATATTGGATTATTATAATGACTGTAAGAAATTTAAAGGAGGATTAAAATGAGTAAATATACGAAAATTCAACTTTATGCAGGGCTGGCACTGAATATATTAGTAATATCTGTAACTGTTCTTGGTGTAGCCGTTTACAGTTAATTTGAAGAAATATTAATTGTTCCTTAAAATAAGCCCCATTATCAGAGATATTGGGGCTTATTCAATATTATGCATTAGAAACCTGATCAGTGGTGTCCTACTGACTCCCCTTCGTGCAGTGCGAGCATTTCACGGTCAACAGATGACATGTGGTACTCCTCGGCGAATGATCCTTCAGGCTCCTTTAACAGAAAGATACATGTTAAAAAACTTACAAAAGCGCCAGCCGCAATAATCAAGAAGAACTGACTCGGGGTGACAAAAGTATAAAGGAAGAGATAGAAAACAGCCCCAACATTGCCGTAGGCACCAGCCATCCCGGCTATCTGACCTGTGATGCGTCTCTTGATCATAGGGATTACGCCGAATGTTGCACCTTCAGCTCCCTGAACAAACATTGAACATGCAACAGTCAGAATTGTGGCGAGAATTATAGGCCATGCAGATGATATGAATCCCATCCCCAAAAATCCTAAAGCTATACCGAACATGTAGATGGTCATAATCAACTTCCTGCTGCTGAGTTTATCAGACAGGAACCCTCCCAGGGGCCTCGCAATGAGATTCACAAAGGCAAAGGATGAGGCAATGAGACCGGCTGCTGTGGGGGTCAATGTGAACGTACTTTCAAAGAAAGCCGGGAGCATGGAGACAACCGCAAGTTCAGCGCCAAAGTTTGCAAAATAGGTCGTATTCAGGGAGATGACATTATTAAACTTATACTTGTCATCTTCAGGCACACCTTTCTTTAAAATCGGAATATTTACCCTTAATATCTGAATTATCTGGTAAAGTATAACGACAACTATAACAGCATATGCGATAATTGCACCATCTGCACTGAGATAACCAAAGTTCTGGATTCTCCAGATGAGGATGGAGAGTATACCCCAAAGTGGGATGGTTACAATAATGAGTTTGATCATATCAAACCAGGTGCTGACTTCCATAGCAGAGGTCTTTCTCGGTTTATGCTGAGGAGCCCCTGCCGGACCATCAGTAATAACAAAAAAATAGAGGATACCGTATCCGAGCATTACAATCGCGTTTGCTGCCAGGGCATATCTCCATCCCTGGGAGCCTCCGCCAAATAGATACAATGCAACCCATGGCAGTGTCATTGCAGCTCCGGCAGAGCCGAAATTTCCCCATCCTGCGTAAAACCCCTCTGCAAAGCCAATATCTCTCGGTTTAAACCAGAGGGCTGTCATATGTATACCGATACTAAAGCTGGCGCCGATGCAGCTGAGGATCAAACGGGTGACGAGAAGCTGTGCCCCGCTGTTGCCAAAGGCAAATGCCAGGGCTGGTATTGCCATCAGTATCATTAATACCGAATAGCATTTTCTCGGTCCATACTTGTCCTGAAGCATGCCGAAGAAGACGCGGGCCGGGATTGTGAGTGCGACATTACATATCGCAAAGAGTTTGATATCCTTCATGGTCAGCCATCCCAGCTCTTTGATCATGGTGGTAGCAAGAGGCGCCATGTTAAACCATGTATAAAAGGAAATGAAGAATGCGATCCATGTAAAATGCAGGGCACGAATTTCCGGGTTTTTAACTTTAAATAAGTCTGATACTGTCATTTTTATCCCCCTTTGAGAAAGCCATTAAGTCATAATCAGCAAGGGGCGTGTTGAATGCCTGACAAGAAAGGCACTTACACTCCCCAGCAGCATCTTTTCCATCTCAGTCTTACCACGTCTTGCCACAACGACCATGTCTGGCAACTTCTTATTTATTATCTCCAAAATCATTTTTCGCGGATCTCCTATGGCAAGGATAGAGTCAACGTCCAGTCCGTGATCAGCTACATATGAACTTACTATTTTTAATTCTTTGTGCCGGTCCTGCCGCCATTTATCAAATATAGCTTCATTCTCCAGACTTGCATCAAGGGGCTGCTCCACGACAGTCAACAGGATAATTTCCGGGCTCTTTTGCTTAAAAAACTCTATAGACTTTTCCATTGCCCTTTGTGATGCAGGTGACCCATCGTAGCATATCAATATTTTCATACTTACAACAACACCCCCCTTCCGGGTTAGAATTACTCCCTCAATAGTATTACTATAATACCAGGCTAAATTATAACTTTGCTTGAAGTTTAAGAGCAAAAAAAATGCCATAGTTCGATTAATATGTTATTTTGTCTTAGTTAACAATAAGATATGGTATTTTTGATAGGTCAGCAGAAAGTTCAGGCTGTTTCAATTTGGTAACACTCTAAAGAGTGATATTGGTCAATATTGCAACCTGACGATGTTATGATTAATAATATCAATAAGATAGGATGTTACGAATTCGCAACGGAAGTATAATCTTCATTTATTATATTGTAACATTCCATCTACATAAAATCTTTATCCCCCCTCCATTTAGGGGAGTGGGTAACGGAGAGGGGTAAAGGAAAAGAGAACAATATAATATGTTAAGTCATAACAAGCACAGGGAGTGGTGAGTGCCGCACCAGGAATGCACTGACACTCCCGAGTATCATCTTATCCATCTCTGTTCTTCCCCTTTTCCCTACGACAACCAGGTCCGGAGCTTTCTTTTCTATCGCCTTAATCAGCATCTTCCGGGGATCGCCCACCGCAAGAATCGCATCAGCCTCCAGACCATGTTCTGTAACCCACTTTGCTGCATCTAAAAGTTCATTTTGCCGACTATTTCGCCATCTTTCAAATACTTCTTCATTTTCAAGGCTGGAATCAAGGGGGGGGTCCACGACTGTTACAAGTATTATCTCCGGCTTATGAGCCTTAAAATAATCTACTGTTTGTTCCATTGCCCTGTGTGAGCCTTCAGAACCATCATAGCAGATCATTATCTTCATGAAATATTTCACCTCCTTCCACGGGTAATTACCATTCTGATTCCTCACGCGAAAGAGTTGTTATTTCGGCTATCTTACCTCTTTAAATAAGATAAATCAAGGAGAAATAGAAAGGAGAAAGAGGTGTTCTTCTTATCTGAAGAATAAATACCACACGAGTGCATATGTTGGAATAAGAACAGGTAGTGCATACTTGTAAAAGTATTCAAAAAAACTGGGGCATTCCACCCCGGACTGTTCAGCGATTGACTTTACCATAAAGTTTGGGCCATTGCCAATGTATGTATTTGCCCCGAAAAATACAGCTCCAAGAGAGATGGCCTGCACATATTTCCACGTATAGACAGTCACGCCGTTTAGTAATGTTATAGTATGGCCCGGGTCAAGAAACTTCATCATATCCGTATCCACTGAGAGATTTGCAAGCCCAAACGACGCACTGAGGAAATTAAGATAAGTGGGTGCATTGTCCAGAACGCTTGACAGTATCCCTGTTCCCCAGTAAAACTGCCCATAGGTATTTACGCCGAGCGCGGCTGCATTCTGCTCAAGGTAATCGAGGGCAGGTATCATAGTGGCAAATATGCCTATAAAGAGAATTGCAACCTCTCTTATTGGAAGAAAATTAAATTCGTTTGCCTCAATGGCCTCTCTGTTTGATCCTTTATATGCGATAGCTGACACAATGATCATAAGGGTTGCGACTATCATTGTTATATAGAGTTCGCCATTCTCCCCAATCATCTCTTCAAAATGCTTAATAGAATCCATCTTTTGCATCAGTACCAGAGCAAGTACCATAAAAAGATAAATGAAATTTTTCTTGCCCAGGATTTCCATCTTCCCCGGAGCGCCAACTTTAGAGATCTTTGTCTTAACCCTCGAATAACTTATGGAGTCCATTACAAAAAATACTGCCAGTACTATTGCAGTGGTAAGCAGCCATATATGCCAGACACGTCCGATTACCCAGAAAAACGGGACACCTTTAAGGTAACCCAGGAATAATGGCGGGTCCCCTATAGGGGTAAGAGCCCCGCCTATGTTGCTTACAATAAAGATGAAGAATACTACCTGATAACCCTTTACCCTCTCCTTGTTGATCCTCAGGAATGGCCTTATGAGGAGCACTGAGGCGCCGGTAGTACCAAGGAAATTGGCAACTATAGCGCCTATAAAAAGTATGACAGTGTTTATAAGGGGGGTTGATTTATTGTTAAGCTTTATATAGATTCCGCCAGAGACAACAAAGAGAGAGCCGATAAGCGCTATAAAGCTGAAATATTCAACACCGGTATGAATGAGCTTGTGAAGTCCATATGACGTTTCCCCTGAGATGTCGGCAAAGCCATTTGAGGCACGTATATAAATGAGATAATATAATATCACCAATAATCCCAGTCCAAAAGAGACGAGGTGATAATTTTTTTCCCACCAGTGTCTGTTTATAAATGGCATTACCGCTATCGAACCGAGGAGAAGGGCAAATGGGATTATTGTCATTGCACTGAAGTGTCCCATGCTGTGCATTTCAAATTCACCGGCCAGGGCAAGACTGGATGATGATATAAGTATCAAAGCCGTAAAAATTACATAAGCTGCAAATCTCTTCACAACTGCCTCCATTAGTTCATTACCCCTCCGAGGTTTTATATATATACATTAATAGTACTGTTCAAGTCAACGAAATATTGACTGTTGACTTAATCTTGACTGCTAAATCCTATCCTGCTATTATTGCGGTGAAAATGAATCCCTGAACATCCTGATTTCAATAAAAGTATGTAACCGAAAAGGAGAAACAATGCTACGGCGAATCCTGATTCCTTATGACCCTTCACCTTATGCAGCAGCTGCTTTGGAGTATGGTTGTTTTCTGGCAAAAAAACGGAACGCTGAAGTCACTGGTGTCGTAGTGCTGGATACCCCTGGAATCAAGAAATCCATCGGGCCGACACCTCTTGGCGGGATTTACTATGCAGAGAAACTGGAGAAGACCAAAGAAGAAAAGGCCCGTGAACATATTAAGGCATTACTGGGTAACTTCAGGGAGAAATGCCAGCGGGAGGGCGTTGCCCACCGTGAATCTGAACTTCAGGGGTCTCCAAGTGAGCAGATTATTCAGGACTCGATATTCTATGATTTAATGGTGATGGGGATATCTACACACTTTGATTTTGAAACGGCACAGACTCCGGGTGATTCTGTTGAGAGGATACTAAGTAATGTAGTTACCCCTGTTCTGACAGTGCCTGACAGCATTTCACTCAAGGAAAAGATGAATGTCCTGATAGCATTTGACGGAAGCCTGCCGGCTGTCAGGGCCATGAAGGGGTTTGTCCATTTATTCGATACCGCTGTCTTTGAAACAGACATTACGTTATTGATGTCCGGGATTGATGAAGATATTGCGAAATTCTATCTCGACGGCGCCACTGCTTATTTAAATGCCCATTCCTTCAGCAGCGTTAAAGTTGAACAGATATCGCAGGACATTATCGAGGCAATGGAAGAAAGATATCTTCAGTGGGCGGATATGGTAGTGCTTGGGGTTCATTCTAAAAAAGGACTTCTTGATTTTATGATAGGGAGCCTTAGCAGGCATTTGATAAGATCGGGAAATAAACCACTATTGTTTGGTCAGTGAGTTTTTCCATAGAGTAGTCCCTTAATATTTATCACTAAAATAATCATCCAGGATCCTTCTATGATCAAATACGATCTCATCAGGGAGTGAGTTCTTAGTATATATCCCTGCGTCCTGTGCATCATCAGCTGCCATAGGAGTGCCGGTTGCCCGGGCAATAAATACTGTAGACACGGTATGAAATCTCGTGTCGCGGTCAGGGGATGAATAGACGTGGAATTGCCGGAGGAGTTCTACCCTGAGAGATGTCTCTTCCAGCGCTTCACGTGTCGCAGCGTCCTCGACTGACTCTCCGTAATCAACGAAACCGCCCGGTATCGCCCATCCATAAGGAGGGTTTTTACGTCGTATCAGTACAATGCCCTTCCCATCAAGCTCGATAATTATATCAACAGCAGGGAAGGGATTTTTAGGCTGGATCACAGCGCCGCAATCAGGACAAGCCAATGACTTCATGCATAAATTTATAGCAGATGCAGAGATGAATAGCAATGACGGAAAGGTAGTGTTTTCGAGTGAATTTATTCAACTATACAAGTGATTGTGCCATCATGGAGTTTAGCCTCTATCTTATCTCCATTCTTCACATCAGCAGATGACTTTATAATTGATCTCTCAGGGAGCTTATATGTAATGCTGTAGCCCCGAGACAGAATAGCCAGTGGGCTGAGGCTATCAATCCTCGCAACGACAATGTGAAATCCCTCTTTTTTCAGTGCAAGCATGTGTGAAAAATTCTTAAACAGAGAGTTTAGTGAAGTATCCATTCTGTGTTTGTACAGCTGGATTCTGTTTTGCGGGTTGAAGGAATTTATATCCATTATCAGTTTTTCAATGTTATGTTGTTTGTCTTTAATTAATCTTTTAATCCCGTTTCTCAATCTAATTTCCACATCATCTAATCTCTGAAAATATCTGCCTATCTCCTTTTCCGGGCTGAATACCCTGGCTCTCAAAGAGTTGATTCGTTCCCGTGTCTTCCCTAAAAAAGTCTTCTCAGCATACAACAGTCTCTGATAGAGCGTATGCAGATGCCGCTGTATATCTTCCTTGTTCTTAACAACCATTTCTGCCGCTGCCGATGGCGTAGGCGCCCGCAAATCAGCAACAAAGTCAGCTATTGTAAAGTCTATCTCATGCCCGACTGCAGATATGACAGGTATCTGTGAGTTAAATATTGCACGGGCTACTATCTCTTCATTAAATGGCCATAGGTCTTCTATCCCTCCGCCGCCCCTTGTAACAATAATTACATCAATGCCTTCAATCGCATTCAAATCCACTATTGCATCAACGATCTCAGGAGCCGCCCTCTCCCCCTGTACTGACGCAGGGGCGATGACTATTTCCACACTGGCAAAACGCCGCTCTATTACTTTGAGTATATCTCTTACGGCGGCCCCTGTAGGAGAAGTTACAATCCCGATCTTTTTCGGGAAGGGGGGTATCGGCCTCTTTCTTGATTCATCAAACAGGCCCTCTTTCAATAGACGTTCCTTTAATTGTTCAAAGGCCATCAGGAGTGCTCCAATCCCCCTCGGTTCCATGTATTCTATTACAATCTGGTACTCGCCCCTGAATTCATATACGGTAATCCTCCCTCGGCAAAGTACATGAAGACCCTCCTTAGGGACAAATTTGAGCATGCGGGCAGATGTTCTGAATAATACAGCCCTGATCTGGGATGAGTTATCTTTCAGTGTAAAATAGATATGCCCTGAAGAAGGTACCCGGAAATTAGATATCTCACCTTCTATCCACACGTCTGTAAATTTATCTTCAAGTGATGACTTAATTATGGAAGTCAGCTGGGAGACGGTAAGAATATGCCGGAAGGGAATGTCCATTTGCTCAGTCATCTCTTAACTGTAACCTTTCAATTGATAACGCCTTTCCATCAAGTTCATTTACCTCAATTACCACTGCAGACAGGATAGTTCTGCCTTTAGCTACTTCAAAGCGCTTTGGCATCAGCGTAAGATATTTATCAATGACCATTTCCTTTTCTATACCTATGACTGAATTTGTTGGTCCGGTCATCCCGACGTCAGTAATATAGGCCGTGCCTTTTGGCAGGATCTGTTCATCAGCCGTCTGGACATGCGTGTGTGTGCCTATGATAGCTGATACCCTGCCGTCCGCATACCACCCTAATGCAATCTTTTCAGATGTTGCCTCGGCATGAAAGTCAACTATGATAATATCCGACTCAGCCCTAAGCCGCTTGATTTCACGGTCAATAAGACGGAAGGGGCAGTCAAAATTGCCCATAAAGACACGACCGGTAAGATTAAGTACAACGACCTTATCACGGGTATTCGTGTAAGCGGTGAAACTTCCGTGCCCAGGGACACCATCAGGATAGTTGGCAGGCCTCAGTACCCTACGCTCTTTCTCGAGATAGGGCACTATCTCCTTCTTATCCCATATATGATTACCTGAGGTAATTACATTTATCCCGGCATCCAGCAGTTCGTCCGCAATCCTGGGCGTTATGCCGAAGCCGCCTGCAGCGTTTTCACCATTCGCAATTACCAGGTTGATCCTGTATTCATCAACAACCGTCTCAAGTTTATTTCCAATTATCTTCCGTCCTGTCTCGCCTATAACGTCACCAATAAACAGGATATTCACTTGGCGAGCTCCACGTAACGGCTTTCTCTAATAACTGTTACCTTGATCTGACCAGGATATGTCAACTCATCGTGAATTTTCTTCGCCATGTCACGCGCTATCTGTGCGGCCTCCGCATCTGAAATATTTTCATGTTTTACGATGACGCGTATTTCCCTTCCTGCAGATATCGCGTATGCCTTATCTATTCCTTTAAAGGATGTTGCAACCTTTTCCAGATTCTCAAGCCTCTTTATGTAAGCCTCAAATGTCTCTCTTCTTGCCCCTGGTCTTGCGCCGGAAAGGGCGTCAGAGGCAGCTACGAGCACACTCTCCACGCAGTTTGGCTCAATGTCCCCGTGGTGTGAAGCTATCGCATTCTGCACCTTTAAATTCTCACCATATTTTTTTGCAGCTTCCAAACCGAGTGTTGTATGGGCCCCTTCATGCTCATGAGTTAAGGCCTTGCCGATATCATGAAGCAGCGCCATCCTCTTGCATAAGGTAACATCAAGGTGAAGCTCGGATGCCATCATGCCGCAGATAAAAGCTACCTCCCTGGCGTGGAAGAGATTATTCTGGCCATAACTTGTCCTGTATTTAAGGCGGCCCAGAAGTTTAACAATCTCAGGATGGACGTTCTGAATCCCGAGTTCAAACAATACCTTCTCGGCATCCTCCTTCATATTTTTTTCCACATCCTTCTTAACTTTTTCCACAAGTTCCTCAATACGTCCAGGATGTATCCTGCCGTCTGATATTAGTTTTTCAAGCGTTTGCCTTGCAACCTCACGGCGTACAGGGTCAAAGCCTGAGATGATTACTGCTTCAGGTGTATCATCTACGATAAAGTCCACTCCTGTAGCGCTCTCAAGTGCGCGAATGTTTCTTCCTTCCCGTCCGATAATCCTTCCCTTCATATCGTCATTCGGCAGATTTACTACTGATACCGCCACCTCTGCAACATGTTCATTGGCATATCTCTGAATAGCGGTTGTAATTATTTCCTTGGCCTTTTTCTCAGCGTTAGCTTTGGCATCATCCTCTATGTGCTTTATTTCTTTGGCAGCCTCAAACTTTGCCTCATCTTCCATAGCCTGCATGAGGTGCTTCTTTGCTTCTTCTGCCGACATTCCTGATATATGCTCCAATTGTTCTCTGGACGTGCGCAATAATTGTTCGTATTGATCTATCTTCTCAGTCGCGAGCTTTTCACGTACAACCAGTTCCCGTTCTTTTCTGTGCAGATCGTTATCCTTTCTGTCTAACTGGTCCCCTTTTTTATCCAGGTGGGACTCCTTCTGGCTCAGTTTCTTGTCCAGGTTTACAAGCTCTGCCTGTTTGTCCTTGGTTTCACGTTCTATTTCAATCCTTGCCTGATAAAGCTTATCTTTAGCCTCTATCTCGATTTCTTTTCTTTTGGTTTCTGCCTCCCTCTCAGCATCTTTGATGATTCTCTCAGCCTGCTCACGTCCTTCCTTAACCTTGTCCTCCATCATCCGGTTTCTTATTATGAATCCAGCGATTGCCCCGATAATGATCGCACCGATTCCTATTATTACGACCTCTATAATTTCCATAAATTCCATTTTTTCTCCCCTCTCGTCCTTAGTCTCTGCCTGACTTAGAATTTTTCAGTTCAGCAGCCCTTTTCTTAATATTTGCTTCATACCCATTTGAGGTCGGGTTGTAATACACGGCTTGTTTCAATAAATATTTCTGCTCCACATAACCGCCGAAGTCGTGTGGATATTTATAATCCTTTCCCTTTTCAAGCCTCGAAGCGCCTTTGTAGTGACTGACTTTTAGATATTCCGGTACAGATTGCACAACGCCATTCTCAACATCCCTCAATGCCGCATCAACTGCCGCATAGGAGGCATTGCTTTTCGGGGCTGTAGCAACATAGACAGCGGCCTCTGCAAGGGGGATCCTCCCCTCCGGCATACCTATGGCCTCAAGGGCATGCAGCGCCGAGACAGCAACAGTGAGCGCCCTTGGATCTGCCATACCTACATCCTCAGAGGCACATATGATTATTCTCCTTGCGATAAACAGAGGATCTTCCCCTGAATAGATCATCTTTGCAAGCCAGTAGATGGCGGCATCAGGATCTGACCCCCGCATACTCTTTATAAATGCTGAAATTGTATCATAGTGGCTGTCTCCGTCGTCATACTGAACATACTTCTTCTGAACAGATTCTACTGCAACAGTTAAATCATATAGTATCTCTCCTTTTTCATCCGGTTGAGTAGTTAAGGCGCCTATCTCCAGGGCGTTTAAGAGTCTCCTCGCATCACCTTCTGAAGACATTATCAGATGTTTCCGCGCATCTTTGCTCATATGCAGTTGATGGTTGTTAATTATATCCCTAATGCAGGCAATAGCCCTCTCCAGGATAATATCTAATTCTTCCTCCGGCAAGGGTTGGAATTCAAGTATAAGTGACCGCGATAACAATGGCGGAATAATAGAGAAAAAGGGGTTTTGAGTAGAAACGCCTATTAAGATTACGATACCCTGTTCAACATGAGGCAACAGGGCATCCTGCTGTGTCTTGTTGAACCTGTGTATTTCGTCAATAAATAAGATCGTTTTTTCATGTCCGGAATTACGCCATTCCCTGGCACGTCCTATGGCATCCCGTATATCGGCTATCCCTGCAGTGACTGCATTTATCTCAATAAATTGTGCCTTGGTAAGACTTGCTATTAGATGGGCTATTGCGGTTTTACCACTGCCAGGTGGTCCAAAGATGATGAGAGACCTGATTCTGTCAGCGACGATGATGCGCCTCAGTAGTTTGCCGGGGGCCATTACATGCCTTTGACCGACAAACTCCTCAAGCTTTTTAGGCCTCATTCTCCACGCGAGCGGGGCACTCTTATCGTCTGCGAAATTGAATAAGTCCATTCTTCTCATCTTGATCTAAAAATACCTTCATTTCTATTGCAGAAGAGAAGCGGGCTTTATGACAGGTACTATAAGGATGGTTTTATCAATGCTAATCGGGATCTACATCATCCCTCTTTTTATTGTTTCCATATATAAATTGACTATCCACCTTAGCAAACTGATATCTTATATCTTTACCCATATTAAACCCTTATCTCTTTTGCCCCACTATTGCCGTGTAAAAAGAAAATTTTTACCTGGTCAGACCAAGTGGGCACCCTGACAGACGCTTAAGGCTTCCCTTCGTTAAAAGGGCATGCACACCGCATCTTTGAACAAGGTCCCCATTTTAAAACTGTTCGGTTAAAATTTCCTTTATATCACGAACAGAGCAGGGCATATCTATAATATCAAAGTCAGGTCTTAAATTCAACAGAAAGGAGATCTAACAGTTTATCCGTCCTTTTTGCTATTACCGAATCCTTTTCATCCATCTCCTTTTTTAATGAAAACAACTCATGTGCAATATTTATTGCAGACAACACGGCTGTCTTCGCAGGTGTTGAGAGTTTATGCCGGCCATGCATCTCGCGCATCTTCGAATCAACATAATCTGCTAATTGCTGAATATATGCCTCATCATTATTACCCTTGATGACATATTTCTGGCCGAATATCTCGACTTCAACTCCCTTGCCGGTTTCTTTACCGCTATTCAACGGGTTGGCCGCCACCTCCCACTCCTTTTAATGAATCCAATATCTTTTCAATCCTTGAGCGTACCTCGCCCCTTTCGTCTTTCATCTTGCTGAAATCATCCTCGACCTTCTTATATGATGCAACCTGTTCTTCCAGGTCTTTAATGATCGTCTCCTTTTCCTGCAGGCCCTTCTCAAGCTCGATCCTCTCCGCCTGAAGTTTCATAATATATTCCATCACCTGGGTTACACGGTCTTCCAACACCTTGATCTTGTCAATGCTCATAAAGTCCTTTCCTTTCGTGATATTAATACTGTCTTAGCTTTGATGCCTTTTTTATCAACTCATGCATGTCTTCATTGTCATATGGATATGTACTATATCCTATATAAATTGAAACGTCGGATTTTTTTTCTTTTAATGTCCCAAGTCCATCCGCTATCCTGACAACAGCATCCTTCACCGAAGGCCCGGTATCAGGGAGGAGGATAGCAAACTTAGCCTCCTTCAATCTTACCAGCACGTCAATGTATCTGAATGTCTCCTTTACGATCCGTGAAGCATAATGTATGATGGTTTCATCAGCAGGTTTGACATCCAGAAAGATAAGGGATACGGACCTGTTATATCTTCTTGCACGATTCAGTTCTTCAGGGAAACGCATCTGAAGGTATCGCTCATTCCTGAGTCCTGTTAACTCATCTATAGTTATCAGTGACTGATTCTCGCTGTAACGCCTCGCGTTTATTATTCCTCTTGCAATATACTGTATGAAACGTTCTGCAATCTCTCTGTCATCATCACTGAAAACGAGACTGCTGAAGACTTCAGGGGCCGTCTTATTATAAAAAGAGAGTGTGCCAAGAACCTCAGTGCCGTATGTGACCGGAATAACCATTGCCGTTTTATAACGGAATTCACCGGACGAAGTGAGAATTATCCCTGATTCAGCATACTCCGCAAGGTCATGTAGAATAACAGGAATCTTAGTCTGCATGGCGGTGGTGCAGAGTTCATTGTCAATATCAATCAGAGTCTGACCGGCACTATTTTCCTTTAAACCGCAGGTAGATTTTACGACAAGACCACCATTCTCATTTAAACGGAGAACTGCTGCCTCGGAATCCAGGAGCATGGCTGATGATGAAGTCGCCAGGGTTCCTATTTTCTCAATGTCAACTGTGGATAGGATTTCTATCCCCTCTTCGTTTACCGTGTATAATTTGAGGATTTTCCGCGACATGCGATGGCGTTCCACATCATTGCTAATAGAGCCTGCAAGCTGGAACCCGATATCTTCCAGACAACTGATGGCCTTTGGCGTCAGATTGCGGACATTGGTAAATTCCATTGCAATTACACCAACCCCGTCACCTTTGGAGACAAGTGGGAGATACACAATGGATACAGTGTCTTCTCTTTTTGCAAATTGAGAGATACTCTCGCCTTCAGAAAGACCCGGTTCAGAGAGAGTAATCAAATTCCGCCGTTCGAGGATCTCGCTCAATATGCCTGTCCCGCTCCTTATCCGTATCTCTCCTGTAAGAAAAGGAAATTTCAAGGTGGTAGCTTGAAGGACAATATCCCCTGTTGCCGGGTCTTTTATGTAGATATGTGAATCTTCTGCCTCGACAAAATTACGCAATGTCCTGTTAATATCATTGAGTTTCTGTCCCGCAGGCTTATCTGACCGGATAATGTTTAGTGGCTCAGTTAAAAGTCTTTCTTCTATATTCAGCAGCCGTGATTTTTCAGATTTGATGGCATCCTGGATATACTCCCCGAATAGACTCACTAACGGCAGAACAAATGAAATGTCATCTTCAGCACGATTAATATTGTCATTTGTATAGTAAAGCCAGACCATAGCTATTACATCACCGTCTTTAGTAACTGGAATTACTGCCCCGGTATCCAACTTATAGACTTCTCTTTTTTCTACAACACTTCTGATGATCCTGTCCGCTTTTTTGTCATCACTGACAGGAGAGTTAATCCTCCCCTTTTTGATGAGGAGGTCTCTTCCGCTGCAAATATCCTTTAATATTTTGCAGCCGGAATCTTTGCTCAGTATCGTTAACTGAGCTGAATCAGCATGTACCCCGAGAAGGGCACTCCTTAATATAAGGGAACTGACCTCATTTAATGCATGGGCATACGGGATTTCAGAAATGCCTGTTTTGAGATCTTCAAGTACTGCAGTCAGACGCCCTGATATGAGGTTTCTTTTATCTTTCATGTCTGATTTGGATTTAAGCTCCCATACAAGCCTTGCGGAAGAACCGTTCATTATCTCGGCCGGGCGGAGGTATATCGAGTAGATATCCTTATGGTATTTCTCAGGTGCAGTATCAATAATCAAGCTGAGGTTCTGTATGGAAGACAGGGTCTGGAACCGCTGAGAAAACCCTAAGTCAAGGTTGTCAGAGTATTTATAACCATAATCGGCCAACCTGAACCCCAGAGCGGACTTATCGGGGTCAACAAGCATCATTACAGAGAGGTCAGGGTCCTTCCTCATAAGAGAAAGAATCTCTAACCCTTCCTGTCCTGCCCCTATCAGGGCAACCTTTATCTTTCCATTATGATTCATTATGAATTGCCTTTATCAATCCCTCGGACTCTAATCTTTTTAAAAACTCAAGCGTTTCATCAACAACTATACGGACTTCTTCTGTCGCTTCTACTCGTAAAGGTTGTTCTTCTATCTTTTCATCATCCTTTTCCTTATGCGTCTCACGGTACTCTATCCAATCCATAATAAGAGACTGGATGTCCTTTTCTATCCGTACCGTTAAATTTTTCTCAACAGATGTGCCAATGTAGAAATCTGCTCCCTCCCAGTCAAGCAGATGATATAGCGCAGGTTCACCACTGAGAGATCCAGATATTGCATCAACGATCCTTCCGTCTTTTAGGAAGATCTCTCCCTTCTCATTTCCCTTCTTTAGAAATAATGTGCATGTTTTCTTGTTGACAGACAGGACTTGAAGGACATCCGTAAGGTTTATATCAAGGAGTGATCCGGTATGATTTTCCTCAGAATGGTATTCTTCAGGATGGCTTTGCAAGTTTGGCTCCCGTAAAAAAGAGTATAAAAATAGTAAAGGATAGAATCGGCAGATTTTCGACAGACTATACACCTTTTACTACAGGGTGTCAATCCTCATTTCTTCTTTATACAGACGGTTATATTCCATATAACTCCTGAAGACTTTTTTTACATATTCGCGAGTCTCCTTATACGGGATATCCTCAATAAACTCATCAAGTTCAACTCCACTGAGTTCATTCATCCATTGCTCAACAGCCTCAGGCCCTGCATTATAACTTGCTATTGCGAGGAAGATGTTCCCGTCAAATTGACGGAGTCTCTCGGAGAAAAATTTCGTTCCCAGTTCTATATTTGTCTCCGGATCGAATAAAGATTCTCTTCCGGCATATGAGTCTTTTGCCACGCGTTTGGCAGTCCCGGGCATTAACTGCATAAGACCTAATGCGCCGGCAGGAGATACGGCCTCTTTGTTAAACCAACTCTCCTCCCGAATTATAGCGTAAACCAGAAAGGGGTCCAGATTACTCCTTATTGCATGTTTTGTAATCAGATCGCTGTATCCCGCAGGATATACCAGCGGCCACAGGCTGTTGTCAGAGCCGTCTACGTTGTCAGACTTTAGTGAAGGAATATATGGCCGTATCGTGTACATGGCTCGATTATACTCGCCCAGTGAAGAGAGGATGTTTGCAAGCATCAGCGATGTTTCTTTGTTATCATTCATTCTGCTGCGTAACTTGAGAACTTCAGTTTTAGCGTCATCCTTTAATCCGAGATAAAGAAAGAGCCTGATGCGTTTCAGTCCTTGTTCCTCAGGATTATTGCTGATGCTGTCACGCGAAAATGAAATCCCCCTGTCATCCCGAACCTGAATAATTTGAGATACTGAAGACGATGCTGATTCGAGTTCAGCCCGATGTTCCGGTTGACATGCCTGTTTTTCATCATTTCTGTTCACATTAAAATAATATTTAGAAAACAGGCAATAGAACGATTGACCATGGTTACTGCATAACCGGCAAAGGTCCTTATTCATTGCCTCATAATCCCCGTTTTTTCCCAAAAGCTTTGCCCGCCAGTACAAGGCCTGTGCCTTATATGGATGTTCACCAGGGGAATTAATAATTGTATTGAATGTTTGCAGTGCTCCTTCTTTATTGCCGGTCTTATATGAAATCCATCCCTTCTTCCACGTGCTGTCAGCCGCAAAACTGTTCAGAGGATACTCGCTGATCACCCTGTCGAAATAAAAAACGGCATTTTTAATATCATTTCTTTCCGCGCAGATGTTCGCCAGCCTGAACAATACCTCCGGGTACCTTTCATCTTTTTTATACTGTTTCAGGAACTCTTTACTGGATGAGATATACGCGTTCTCTTTACCCAGCCTGAGGTAGGTTCTTCCAAGCCAATATGCGGCGTCCGGTGCCATTTTATCATGTGGATATTTTGTCAGAAAGAGTTCAAGGTTAGTTTCAGCCTCACCCGACATCCGCAACCTGTAATATGACATTCCAATTTTGAAAGCAGCCTCTTTCCTGACTGCCTTTGAAACCCCCTTTTTCTTTGATAACACGCTCTTATATTCGTCAATTGCCTCTTTATAATATCCTTTATCATAGAAGCTTGACCCCCTCCTGAAAATATTGTCTGCACTTAGAGGGAGATGGACCATCGTCTTTACTAACCGGGCCTCCCTGCTTAAAGGGTAATCAATCCATATTTTTTGGAAGAAGTTTTGGGCATCTGATTCCCTGCCCTCGCGAAGATAACTAATCCCGATGTTATACAATGCCTCAGGTACTGCCGTATCTTTTGAATAAATATCCAGGAATGTCTTAAAACCTGCCCTCGCATCCTTTGTATTACCAGTTAACTGGAAATTCCTTGATGCCCTCAGCAGGGCCTTTTTTTGTAAACCTGAGTCAGGATATGAATCATAAACCCTTGTATATAGTTTTGCCGCTTCGGCAGGGTTATCTTTTCTTTCTTCAGATTCAGCTAACCTGAACAGTGCATAATCAATAAGAAGCGGATATACGGAGATAATCTGTTCATAGTATAATGCAGCCCCTTCCAATCCAAGCTCACTCATAATATGTCCGGTCATGTACAGGGATGGACCTGTAATTTCAGGATCATTGATCTCCAGTCTGTTGTCTGCAAGGAACCTGAATTTTTCAAGGGCGCCATTGGGGTTCCCATCCTTATATTGACTAATGGCATCTTCATAGTAGGCTTCAGGATTAAATTGATATTCACAGCTGACGTCTCCTGACAACGAAGATGGTAATTCAGTTAAATTATTTGATGTTTCTTCCCCCTGCGGCAGGAGGCTTAAGGGAGGTGTGAGGTGTGCTATTTTGTCAGCAAAAATATCTGTCGTAGTACAAATGATTATGACCAAGGAAATAAGGATGGACCTGATTCGCATATTTATATTATAACAAGAAATGTCTGTGATTAACAGCGAATGAAGGGAAAAAAGTTAGTCCTTCGGTAAAAAAAGGATTTTTCTCAGTGCAGTCGTAAGCCGTCTCTCGCATTCTTTGCTGCGGTGTAGGCACCCTCAATATTTGCCGTAACATCCTCCATGTTAAACGTGTGCCATGATGTCTTTGCATTCTTCAAATAATTCCTGGCAATTGTCAGCTGTTTTTCAGATTCAGGGGTACTTTTTCTATCCTTCTGTGCCTCTTTGATGAAATCTTCTGACCAACTTACAACTGTATTAGCCAATTCCATCATACTAAGGACATTTTTGACTTCCTTTGGTGCATTAGGAAGAATGCCTCTCTTATTATTATGGCATATGGTGCAGAATTCCGTTATCTGTCCTGACGTAAGGATGAAAGTACCCATCGAACCATGACACGTTACACAGGATGGACCTCTGCCTGAGGTCTTCAACTCTGCATAATGCCTGCTCCTGGAAAAATTGACAAGCTCCTTGCCATGGCACTTTCCGCAAGTTTGTGGAAGGTTTCTGAAATAAACAGGGCTCCCGGGATCACCTGATCTGAGGACTCCTTTGTGAGCTGCAGTCTTATCAGCAGATACCGGATCCCCGCCGTGACATGCCTCACATCTGACATTATTCTTGTCATGCACAGAGCCTGTATAATCAGAAAATTTATGTCCGGCATAAGAGCCAGCGGGAAGGTCCTTGTGACACCCAATACAGGAGTTGTTTTGTTCTGCAGCAGAAATGGCAACCGGCATCAAGGTACCAAGAGTAAGAAGTAAAACAAGAAAAATAACAGACATGTTTTCTCCGCTCTTTCTATTTAACTCCCCATGAACGTATGAATGCCATGAGAGAGTCTATCTCTTCAGGCTTAAGGAGTTTCTGGTAGCCTGGCATACCTTTAACCCCTTCTGTTAAAGTCTTTCTGATCTCTTGATCCGTCTTGCTGAGGACCTTAGGATCATTTATTTTGATCGCAACCCCACCCTGACCCTGCTCTCCGTGACACATTACACATTTTTTCTTAAAGACAACTTCCCCGGACTTCAAATCAGCGGCATGAGAAGAAGAACCCAGTAACAGTATCCCTGTAAATACTGCATTAACGACTATTGCGAAGATTAATTTTCTGTAATTCATACTATCTCCCTCGGTTATTTGTTTTTCTGTGATGGCTCATGTCAATCATTTTGCAGGCAAGCAATCGCAGTCTTTCGATTCTGTACCGGATATTGTATTGTGAATTTTCTTTGATGAGTATTTCCAGGTAGTATATCATAATTAAAATAGCAGTAGGATATTATTCTGTCAATCTCTGCGTGACTGATAGTAAGGTAGTGATGTAAAATGATTGAATATCCCCTTTCCCTTCCGTTTTTCAGAGGGGGTATCGGATTCCCATCTTTACAGGGGGAGGGGATGGAGGGGTGAGCGGGAATATTCTTGTGAAAAAAACAGACCTGAAAAATCTAAGTTTAACAGAACTGGAGGAGTTTTCGCTTTCTTCAGGGCTGCAAAGGTACAGAGGGCGTCAAATATTTCACTGGGTTTACGGTAAGAGTGTGGAGTCACCTGAAATGATGACGGACCTCTCAAAAGAGAGCCGTGAGCTCCTATCCGGGAAGGCATACATAAGCAAATTGCTTGAAATCAGGAGGCAGGTATCTTCTGATGGTACAGAAAAATTCCTGTTTAAGCTTGAGGATGGTCACAGTGTAGAAAGTGTTCTGATACCGGAGGAAGACCGTTTAACACTCTGCATATCAACGCAGGTTGGATGCGGGATGGGTTGCACATTCTGCCTCACAGGTAAAGGCGGGCTCGTGAGAAATATGAAAAGCTCAGAGATAGTAAGCCAGGTTCTCCTGGTTCAGAAGGGTCTGCCGGAGAGAATGGGAATCACGAATATTGTGATAATGGGTATGGGTGAACCCCTGTCGAATTATAATAATGTGACTAAAGCAATTGAAATCCTTAAGCACCCTATGGGGCCTGCTATCGGAGCCCGCAGGATTACGCTCTCGACCTCCGGGCTTGTACCGGGAATCAGGAAACTGGGGGGATGCAGTCTGAACATCAACCTTGCAATATCTCTGAATGCATCAACAGATGAACAGAGGAGCTCGATAATGCCGATAAATAAAAAATACCCATTGAAAAATCTGCTCGATGCGTGCAGGAACTATCCCCTTCGCAAGGGCAGGATGCTGAGCTTTGAATATGTCCTCCTTGAAGGGATTAATGACAGCCCGGAAGACGCAAGGCGTGTTTCCAAGCTGCTCAAGGGATTACAATGCAAGATTAACCTGATACCTTTTAACGAGTTTCCAGGATCCCCTTATAAGAGGCCGTCTGAGCAGTCTGTTTACAGGTTTCAGGAGATACTTGTCAATAACAATTACTCAGTATTTATTAGAAAGTCACGCGGCCGAGATATCCTTGCCGCATGCGGTCAATTGAGGGAGGAGATCATTCCACCATCCGCGCAATAGTAATTACATATACCCTGTCAGCTCCGTTTTCCTTCAAAACCCTTGAGCACTCATTGATTGTTGACCCTGATGTGTAGACGTCATCCACGAGGATTATCTCTTTACACTCTATAATCTTTCTGTCATCAACACTAAAAGCCCCTGATACGTTTTCTTTTCTATCCTTGCCGTCCAGTTCAACCTGTGGTCTTGTGTGGCGATGGCGTACGAGAGCGTTTGCTGCAATTGGAATGCCGAGGATCCTCCCAAATACTGAACCTATGATGGCTGACTGGTTAAACTCACGTTCCCTGAGCCGTTTAACATGAAGAGGAACGGGTACAATCACTGTTTTCGCTGAAACAGCTGATTCAGCCCGATAGGCAGGGAAGCCGCACACTTTATCAGTAGTTCGAGGGAAATGAACTTCTCGAACTGTTCTTTCAATTAAAGAAGATGTCAGCGCCTGCTCAGCCAGCTTTTTCCCAAGTTGTATCTTTTTTTTATATTTAAAGAGCTTTATGGCCTCAGACAATGCACCTGTATAACGGCCAGCCGATACGGACATGTCAAAATATGGAGGTTTCTCACGACAGTCTCCGCAAATGTGACCTGCAGCAGATTGTCCGGGCCAGGATTTCTTGCCGGTATCAAAATAATTATTAACATATGGCACTCCGCACCTCGGACAGGATGGAAAGTCTAACCACTCGATACCCTGCCAGCACTCCTTACAGAAATAGGGTGTAACTGCATCTGCAGAGACCATTCTATTGCAGTTTTTACACGCTGAGGGAAAAATCAAGTTTATTGCATGAGACAGCAGTTTCATACGAAGATAAAGCCCCCTGTCACTCACACCGCGGTCATCCTGAATGTATTTAAGGATCTGAAACAACTGGGTTACATTTCATGAAATATGCCAATCTCTAACTGCTTATAAGCAAAGTAAAACACAGAGTTGTGAACCCATGCCTGCACATTGCTATATGCACAATGAAACGAGGATGACCGTAATCATGTGCATTTATGTTATTGCTTTTACACTGCTTTTTATGATAAAAGTTAATAAGTTAGGAGGTGAGAAAATGCAGGATGATGATCAGTTTACGATAAGGGATAAGAGGCGATTTAAAGAGGATGGGGATGCTGCCGATGTTCCGAAAGATCAGGAACCCGGACATGAGAAGCGGGAAGAGGCTGGCGCTGAAGAGCAGTCTTACTCGATTCCAACTGAAATTAATTTTGCAGCATTTACATTCTCCCTTGGCAGGTCAGCTTTTATACATCTTGGCGAAGAACCGGATCCTGTCAGCGGCATAAAGAAGGTATCACTTCAATTGGCTAAAGAGACTATTGATATTATCTCAATGCTTGAAGAAAAGACAAAGGGTAACCTTACTCAGGAAGAAGGTCAGTTAATTAAGAACCTCTTGTATGCCTTGCGGATGAGGTATGTTGAATTAGTTTCCAAGAAAAGTGCTTGAAGCTGAAAACTCATAAAAAAGCACACCTGTCATGCTGAACTTGTTTCAGCATCCTGCTTGTTCCCTAAGAAGGATGATATAGAAACAGAGTTACTGATATAGGAGAGCGGTTGAAAAGTAAGTATGTGATTGTTTTCTCCATTATTGTTTTCTCCCTCCTCATAATTTCTGCGTCAATTTATCTGGAACGTGAATACCTCACGCGTATAATTGAACAAAAGGTCTTACATATAGTTGAAGATTCCATAGGTCGGAGAATTACATTTTCTGACAGTCAGATAAACCTGTTCCCCTTTTACTGGAACCTTAATAATACATATATGACAGAGAAAGACGATGGCAAGGTTCTGCTGACAGCTAAAGAGACCAGGGTCTATCTCAGTCTTGCCAATTTACTAAGTAAAAGAGTACACATCGGAAATATCAGGTTGGTTGAGCCGTCCCTTACCATAAGAAGATATCCTGACGGCAGTATGAACATTGCAGGCCTCTTTCCTGACACACCAAAGACCGGATGGGTCGTGAAGATTGAAAAAATCCAGGTGGTAAAGGGACGTATAAGGATTGATGATCAGCTAAAAGAGAGAGATGTCTTACTGACGAACTCTGAGGGATTCGTATATCCTGACCTGGTCAGGAAGGAAGTCACTACGGACCTCTCAGCTACAGGTGATTATAGGGACCCATATATATCCAAAAAAAAACTCAATGTTAAGGGGGTCCTTGTCTTTGTGGCAAAAGAGAAGAAATTAGAAAGGGTTAAAATCAGGAAGATTAACATCTCTTCGGCAGGCGGATCAAATGTTTACGGCGAAGGATATATCAGGGGGGATGACTATGTGGAACTTACGGGGAACATGTCCATATTACTGAAAGATATAGCCTCTGACATCCCAGGCAAAAAAGACTTAATCGGCAAAGTAACATTTAAGGGAGGCATTAGAGGAATGCTGCCGCAGCCTGCAGTAGAAGGGACTGTTGACGCGGAGGAGGTTGCATACGATGGTGTTAAATATGGTAAGGTCAGGGGAAGGCTATTATGGGAAGATGATCTTTTATCACTTTCAGGTCTTAAAGGTCATGTCCTTGGAGGTGATATAGATGGAAACATAAGTATCAGGCAATCAGATGGAACACCATCGTATACGGTAAATATAAAAGGAAAGGCTGTAGAACCATATGCGCCTTTGTCCCGCTATCTGCCAGGTGTTACTGCGTCTATAGATGAGAAGGGCACGGTGAATGCAGAGATATCGGTCAATGGCAGTGGACATGACATGGATGAGATTGAAGCCAGAGGGTGGCTTACATATAAAGATGAAAGTCAGGATCTCTCTGTTTCAGGGCAGTTAAACAAAGGGCTTAACCTGAGTGCCGGCTTTACAGGAGGATTAAGAGACATAGCAAGTTATCTCCATATACCCTACTTTCCCCTGCACGGACCTGCATCTCTAAGCGGTGATGTTTCAGGAAACATGGAGAAACCTGTGGTGAGTGGCATTATTACTATGCCTGAAGGTATCGTAAACGGGGTAGCCTTTGATTCAATTACAGCAGATATTTCTTTATCAGGAGGCAATCTGACACTGAAGCCGGTGGTCTTCAGAAAGATGGATGCTGTTTACAGCGTGACCGGCACTATCAAGTTCCGGTCACCAGGTTTTAAAGACCCGTATTTCGACCTGGGGGGCGACATAACGCTGGGAATCCCTAAGGATATTAGCGCTATATTCTATAAAGAAATACCGGTAGATATGAAGGCAAGCGGCAGGATAAAATTTGCCGGAGAAGCACATGATTTCTCCGGAAGTGCAGATATGAATGTTTCAACTTTTTCAGTATACGGACAGAAGTTCGACAGCGGTCATGTGGCTGTATCGCTCACAACGGAGAGGGTAATTTTTGACAAAGTAAAGGTGGAGCGCAGTGATGAGTCTGTAGTTGGAAGCGGCTGGATAGAATACAGCGGAGAGTCAAAGGGGACTTTTCATGCAGAACTGGATTCTCAGCAGTTTAACCTGCAGAATTGGGAAATACTAAAGAGTACCTTTTCTTCCGTGAGTGGTGCAGGGACATTTAGTGTAAAGGGAAGCGGTAAGTTGAGTGCTCCTGTTTTGGAGGCTGTGATTAATGTCCCGCATCTTATGATTAACGGAACAGACACTGGTCAAACGCAGCTGACGGTGTCAAAATCAGGGGATGAACTGAAGCTCAGCGGAAAACTTATGGATATAGATTATAAGGGTACCGTGGGGTGGAACAGGGATGCACCGTTTGAGATATTTGCACAAATTAAGAATAGCAGCCTGAATACATTCCTCCTGCTTTTTAAACCATCGCTGGCACGCGATATTACGGCTACTGTGACAGGGGAGTTTACATTAAAAGGCCTTCTATCTGATTTGAAGACATTAGATGCAAAGGCCCTGATTTCAGAATTTACAGCTAATTATGGCGAATATAGCGTAGAAAACGATGGAGATTTACAATTCAGTATTCAGGAAGGCAGGTTGTCACTTGATATCGTCAGGTTTAAGGGAGAAGGGACATCACTTGGTATGATAGGCACTATCTCTCTGCATGGAGAGTCTAATGTCTTCACAAATGGCGAGGCTGATCTGAGACTACTATCACTCTTTACCCCTGAGATCAAATACAGCAGGGGAAAGATGTTCATTGCATTTTTGATGAGCGGTGACTTAAAGAACCCCGCGATTCAGGGCGGACTTGTTATAAAGGATGGTACCCTCAGGAGCAATACATTAAAGCAGACACTGGAAGGAGCAGAGTTGTCGCTATTTTTTAATGGACGTGAAATTGTGCTTGAATCAATGAGCGGCCGCCTTGGCGGCGGCACTGTCAATGTCACAGGCAAGGTAACTACAGAGGACTTCGTTGTAAAAGAGTTCGGGTTCGTCCTGGAGATAGCTGATGCCATTTTCAGGTATCCGGAAGGACTTACAACGAAGATTGACGGAACGCTTGTTTTTCAGGGGACACCGGAGTCAAAGGGACTGAAGGGTGAGATAAACCTGGAAAAGGCTTCCTATGAAAGAAACATAAGCATCCGATCGCTTATCTTTGAACTCCGGAAAAAGAAGGCAAATAACGAACAACCCCTGCCCTTTATAGGAAACACAGATATTAATATATATATTACCGGAAAGAAGGACCTCTGGATAAATAATAACATTGCCAAACTTCCCTATGAGGTTGATCTCATCCTGAAGGGGACCATAGATCACCCGCTGCTTTTTGGGAGGATGGAGGCACTTGACGGGACATTTATATTCAACAGAAATGATTTTAAGGTGATTTCTGCTTCCCTGGACTTTGTCAGTCCGGATAGCATCAATCCTGTAATTGATCTCCACGCGTCAACAGAGGTTAGAGGATACTTGATAGACATGAGGCTTTCCGGAACAACTGACAGAGTTGATCTTTCACTCAGTTCTGACCCTTCTCTGAGCGAGACTGATATTCTTGCACTTCTGACAACAGGTCAGACGGCCTCAGAGGCATCCGATACACTGGCTGAAGTGGGCGCTTTTGAGGCAACAGCATTTCTTGCGGCGCCGATTCAGGAAAAACTGGAAGAGACTTTAAGTGATTTTATAAAGGTTGACAGGTTTCAGGTAGACCCTTACTATTCGAATTCAACGTCATCAGCAGGCGCAAGGCTTACTGTCGGCAAGAGATTAATGGATGACAGGCTCTATGTTACATATACCACAGGTCTTACTACTGTAGAAGAGCTCATTAAGCTCGAGTACCTTCTCAGCAGGAATGTTTTCCTTGTTGGTGAGAGGGATGAGCTTGGAAGAGTGAGCGGGGATATCAAGTTCAGGTTTGAGTTCAAATGATATGTATTTCATATATTCATTATTTCTTGCTGCTATTTTATTAACTGCTCAATGCTCATATGCTCAGGATAGTCTGAGTACATTTGCCGGCAGGCCGGTATCATCTATAACTACGTTTACTGATACCGGCATAACAGGCAAAGATGTAGAAGAGGAGTGCAATATCAAGACAGGTGAGTTGCTTTCGCTCCCTCAGGTAAGAGATTGTATCATCCATTATTACAGGAAAGGAATCTTTAAAGATGTTAGTGCAGAGGCCGTGCAGGAAGGAGACGGAGTTGGTCTCAGGTTCCACTTTGTTGAAAAGATGAAGATAGCTGACATCAAAATAAAAGGTAATAAATATTTTTCAGCAAAGAAGATTAAGGCGGCTATTACGCTTAATAAAGGAGGGGAGTTATCGGATGAGAAGATTACAGTATCAAAAGAGAATATCATCAAGTTATATAAAGAGGCCGGATTTTTTAATGTATCGTTAGTTATACTCACTAATCCCGAGGGTGACTCTAAGAAGTCGGACATAGAGATTAATATAGAGGAAAAAGGGAGGGCCCGGATTTCAGATATAACGTTTTCTGGCTATAAGGTCTTTGATGACGAAAAACTAAGATCACTTCTCAGAACAGGCAGGAACGATTATTATAATGAAAGAGATATGTTTTCGGGTATAAAGGCTATTACCAACTATTATTATAAGAAAGGCTATATTAAAGCGCTTGTCAATGCACCGGAATTGATTTATGACAGGGTCAGGGAGGAGGTCTCTGTTAATCTCCCAATAGATGCCGGTCCTCATATAGAGATTAAATTTGAGGGTGCAAATGCTGTTAGCCCGGCTGCCCTTACGAAGGAGCTTCTGATATGGAAAGAAAGGGCATATGACAGCTCCGTTATTGATGAATCTGCTGATCATATTACAGAATTTTATCAGAAAAAAGGGTATTACTTTGTGTCAGTCTCATACAAAGTTGAGAAACCGGATGACAGAAATATACGTATCGTCTTTATCATTAAGGAAGGTAAGTCAATCACTATAAAGAATATCAGTTTTATTGGAAATTCTTTTTTTAAGGACGAAACACTCAAGGAATATGTTGATATTAAAGAAGGGGGATTTTTAAATGATGATGTCCTGAAGGAGGGATTGAGGGGCATAGCGAGTCTCTACAGGAGCAACGGCTTTCTTGCTGTCAGGATAACTCATGAGGTCTTATATATAGAAGAAGCTCAAGCCGTCAGCGTTGATATCAATGTTGATGAAGGTCCGCAGACCCTGTTATCACAGATCCGTCTTGAAGGCAATAATTCATTCAGCAGGGAGGAGATTCTTATCAGTAGTAAGTCAAGGGTTGGAAAGCCGTATAACGAATCACAGATAGTAGATGACATATACAATATACAGTCGTTTTACCTCAGGAAGGGTTATATATATGTATCCGTAGAGCAAAAAACCACATTTAATGATGATAATACTACTGCTGTAGTTGATTATATAATACGTGAAAATAATCCTGTTTACATAGGGGAAATAAGTTTGACAGGCAACTCGTTTACAAAGGAAAGGGTGATCAGGCGGGAATTGCTTATTAAGGAGGATGACCTGTTCAGCTATGAGAAAATATTCCGAAGTCAGAGACAATTGCAGAATCTGGGTATATTTAAGAATGCTAAGGTTGACATTCTGAACCCTGATATAAAGGAAGAGAAGAAAAAAATATCTGTCAGTATAGAAGAGGGTTATCCCGGACGGGTAGAGTTTGGAATAGGTTATGGAGATGTGGAAAGGATAAGGGGAATGATCGAGGGCGGGTATAAAAATCTATTCGGGACAGGCCGTCAGATATCGTTACGCGCAGAGGGTAGTTCAATAGAACAAAAATATAGCATCAACTATAAAGAACCGTGGGTACTTGGTTATAAGATGGACGGCAGGCTTAATTTAGTTGACTTGGCTGAAAATAAAAGTAGTTTTAACAGAAGGACACTCGGTTTCTCTGTCGGATTAGATAAAAAAATCAGTGATCGTATAACAGGGTCATTAATATACCAGTATGAGGATGTGAAACTCTCTGATGTCCAGTCGGAGGCCATTCTGACACCGGAAGACACTGGAAAGGTTGAAATATCAACAATCAACCCCTCCGTAATCATTGACAGACGGGATGATCCGTTTAATCCGTCTAAGGGCTCTCTATTTAGTATTTCATTCCGTGAGGCTGCCAAGATTCTTGGATCGAGACCACAGTTTGCCAAGATAACGGTTCAGGACAGTCATTATTTCTCACCAATAAGTAAGCTTGTTGCCGCATTATCAGTCCGCGGCGGAGTGGCATGGAACTTTGGTGAATCAAATGAAGTGCCAATATTTGAAAGGTACTTTGTCGGGGGTCGAAGTACGATACGCGGATATGATCAGGACAAGGCTGGCATTCCAGGGAAGACGATAACATATGATGGTAAATCGTGGACGCCAACAGGAGGGAATATGATGCTTGTACTTAATGGTGAGCTCAGGTTTCCTCTCTTTAGAGGTATCGGGATGGTAGTCTTTATTGATGGAGGCAACGTCTGGAGAAATGTGGATGAGTTTGATATGTCTGAGATCAGGGCAACCTCAGGTGCAGGGATTCGTTATAATACCCCGGTTGGTCCTCTAAGACTTGATGTAGGTTGCAAGCTGGACCGGGAAAAGGGAGAGGATACCTGTACACCACATTTTACGCTGGGGCATGCTTTTTAGATTCCTAATTAATCTAATTAATCCTAACCAGGAGAATGATACCATGACCTTACATCCTTTAGCAGGGAAACCTGCCCCGCAATCTATACTGATCAACGTCCCGGAGCTGATCACCTCATACTTTACGAGGCATCCGGATGTGTCGGATCCGGCCCAGTGTGTCGCATTTGGCACCTCAGGACACCGGGGCG
Source organism: Nitrospirota bacterium (assembly GCA_020846775.1). NCBI lineage: Bacteria > Pseudomonadati > Nitrospirota > Nitrospirota bacterium. The sequence goes on along the minus strand of JADLDG010000089.1, from coordinate 7,805 downwards.
TTTCCTTGCAAAAAGGTTTTAACGAGGATCATATCCTTGCTATAACGCAGTCCGTTATCCATTACCGTAAAGAGAATGGTATTGACGGCCCGCTATTTCTTGGCATGGATACACATGCACTGTCGGAACCGGCCTATGTTACGGCACTGGAAGTCCTGTCAGCCAATGGGATCAACGTACTGATCCAGAAGGGGCGGGGTTATACGCCGACACCTGTAATCTCCCATGCCATCCTGACATACAACCGTGAAAGAAAGTCCGGCCTGGCCGATGGCATCGTCATTACGCCCTCTCATAATCCCCCTGAAAGCGGCGGCATCAAATATAACCCGCCAAATGGCGGACCTGCGGACACAGGTATTACACGGTGGATAGAAGGTATGGCCAATGATCTGCTTAGAAATAGTAACAGTGGTGTAAAAAGGATCCCATATGAAAGGGCGATCAAGGCAGATACTACGCGTGAACATGATTATATCAAATCATATGTAGAAGACCTTGAAAATATCATAGACATGGACATCATCAGCTCTGCCAGGCTCAGGCTCGGAGCCGATGCCATGGGAGGGGCAGGACTGGCATTCTGGGAACCTATAGCAGAGAGATATGGCCTGAATATTGAGGTTAAAAACCAGTATGCGGATCCTACGTTCCGATTTATGACTGTTGATAAAGACGGCAGGATCAGAATGGACTGCTCCTCTCCCTACGCCATGGTCAGCCTTATCAACCTCAGGGATCAATATGACATAGCCTTTGGTAATGACCCGGACTTTGACCGTCACGGGATTGTTACCCCTGGTGCAGGACTGATGAATCCGAATCACTATCTGTTAGTTGCCATCTGGTATCTGTTCCAGAACAGGAATGGGTGGAGGAGTGATGCCGCCGTTGGAAAAACCCTCGTCAGCAGCAGCATGATAGACAGGGTAGCAAAACACCTGGGAAGAAGGCTTTCAGAAGTACCTGTTGGATTCAAGTGGTTTGTTGAAGGGCTTATTGATGGTTCCTGCGGGTTTGGCGGTGAGGAGAGTGCAGGGGCATCTTTTCTGAGGAAGGATGGAACCGTCTGGACCACGGATAAGGACGGGTTTATTATGGATCTGCTTGCTGCAGAGATGACGGCAAGGACGGGCCGCGATCCGGGGGAACATTATCATGATCTGACAGAGATGTTTGGAGATCCTGTCTATGAGAGAATTGATGTTGCTTCATCCAGAGAACAAAAGAAGATTCTTGAAAGGCTCTCACCTGATCAGATTACCACAACTTTACTGGCGGGAGAAAAGATCATTTCAACATTCACGACGGCCCCGGGAAATGGGGCGCCTATCGGCGGTCTAAAGGTCGTTACAGAAAATGGATGGTTTGCCGCAAGGCCCTCAGGGACAGAGGATATCTACAAGGTCTATGCAGAGAGTTTCAGGGGAAAAGAACACCTCAGGGAGATCCAGGTTGAGGCAGAGGAGATCATCCGTAACACATTCAAGACCGCAGGAGTTTTATGACAGCTAACAAAGTGACGAAAAATTTGACAGTTGTTTAAGTGAGGTAACTTATTGATATATAAGTAAATTGTGTGATTATGAATTCAATCATTCTTTCTCCACCTCTAAAATAACTCAAATAGTGAAATAAAATTTAACACAAACTTAGATGGATAATTTTAATTCTATTAAAAAACAATGGGTTATATTGATGGCAAGGAATTTGCTAACTAAATGTTATTATCATCTAATTTTACAGAAAGGAGAGAAATCGATGAGGAATATATTAACAGGTGTAATCGTTATGGTCCTGTTTGTTACCGCGAATGTCGCTGCTGGAGGAACTCCTCCTCTCCCGCCTGTTACGCAGGTGCCTGAGCCCAGCTCACTTTTATTACTGGCTTCAGGGGCTGCATCAATAGGTGGAGTAGTCTTGTGGCGGTGGAAAAAGAGATAGGACATACCCATCACATTTTTTAAAGGGGCAAGGTTAGAGACCTTACCCCTTTAATTTTTTGTAATTCAAAAAAACCTTTTTTTCCGTTGTAACACTATAAATCTATGACAAGACGCAGACTGTTAAAGGTGATACTATTGTTTGTCATTGTATCAGTTTATACGACTGTCCTCTGGCGTTCTGAGTGGGGGAGATATCACATCTTACGCATTGTTAAGCCCCGACTCAAGGCCTCCTCACAAACCGGAGTTTTGTCAATCAGGGAAAAGGAAACAATTATTGCTTTTGGTGAAGTTTTGGTCAAGGAAAAGAGCCTGACGGAAGAAGAGAGAAAATATTTTATAGAACATATAGATTACAGAACACAAAACACACCTGGTTATCTTTCAATCTATCGCAGAACGGCGAATCTCTTAAATCGTCTTGCAAATTCCAATTTCTCCACGTTAGACCTGAATGATCGTGTTACAGTTGTCATATCCAATCATCTGAACTCTCATCATGTTAAGGGCTGGGAGTATCTTAACCTTTTTCGACGTCAGGATCTGACTATACGGACATATGTTGTCCCTGATATAATAAAAGGGTTTTATAGCTCTCCTGCTGGTTGGGCTATAGTCGGATATAAGACATTCCCCGGGAGATGCAGCAGCCAGTTCAGATATACTCATTCAGAAGTGTAATCACAAGAAGTTTATTATGAAATTGGAAAATCCTGATGTCTGTATTATTGGTGCCGGTGCAGCAGGTGGAATTATGGCATGGGAACTTGCCCGGCGTGGGATTAAAGTTGCTGTGATAGAGTCAGGTCCTGTTCATCCCATTGAGCAGCGATTTGAATACATGTATAGATTTCTGAGGGGCGAAAATCCCTGGCAAACAAAACTTCCAGGATTGGACCTCTACAGCACAGGGGGAGGTTTCCCTTATCATCTCGAGTGGAATCGTGCAAGGGGTGTAGGTGGAAGCACCCTCCATTGGGAAGGGTACACCCTTCGCCTGCATGAAAATGATTTTCGCATGTTCAGTCTTTACGGTATTTCAGAGGATTGGCCAATATCCTATGAGATCATTGAGTCGTATTATGGGAAGGCAGAGATTGCATTAGGTGTGGCAGGGACTCCAGATGACCCATGGAGTTCGTTCAGGAGTACACCATTTCCGCTTCCTCCTTTTGAATTCAGCTATTCTGACGGATATTTTTCCAGGGGGTGTAACAAACTCGGCATTGCCCTGCACCATCTGCCGCAGGCACGAAACTCAACAGCTTACGATAAACGACCCCAGTGCCAGACCTGCGGGACATGCCATGTCTGCCCCATTGGAGCCAAGGCGAGTATTGATATTACGCACATGAAAAAGGCTGTAGAAACCGGGAATGTGAATGTATTAATGGATTCTACTGTGTTAAGGTTAGAGACTGATCATTCGGAAAAGGTAAGCGGAATTATCTATGCTGGACACGACAGGATTGAACATCGTTTATCCTCACCAATTGTTGTTATTGCTGCCGGAGCTGTTGAAACACCACGACTTCTATTGCTATCTGCATCAATAAGTTTTCCGGATGGACTAGCCAATAGAAGTGGCCTGGTTGGTAATTATTTTATGTCTCACCCTGCGATAGACGTGACTGGCCGTGTGATAGAGAAGGTCTATCCATATCGTGTTGGATTTTCAACGGCGATGACACGGCAGTTTGCCATAGATCGTGACCGGGCGGCAAAGGGGGCATATTTTCTCGAATTTTTGAATTCTGCCGGCCATAAGCCTGAAGAGATTGCACTTTCATCTGAAAAATGGGGAAAGACTCTGGAAAGACATGTGCGGGAGGAGTTTGGTCATACATTAGGTGTTCGAGTCTATTGTGAACAATTACCTGATAAAAATAATTCTATTTCCCTGGACACTTCGAAAAAAGATTATTTTGGGAATCCGGTTCCCAAAATTTATTGCGGCTTAGGGGAATATGAACGCGGGGCATTAAAAGATGCCGCAGTGGCAGCAAAGACAATCCTGCAATCTGCAGGAGCCTCCGACATTGAGACCGGCACCCTTAGGTATGCTTCACATCAGATAGGAACTCACAGGATGGGCAAGGATTCCGGCTCAAGTGTTGTAGACGAAAATCTTTGTGCACATGATATCCGAAATCTCTATCTGGTTGGCAGCGGGGCTTTTGTCACATCGAGCGCATCGCCCCCTACTCTAACTATTGCTGCATTAGCGATCAAGACGTCGGAGCATATTGCCTCACTACAGCGGTCAGGGAGGACAGTATAAATTGAACCCTTTGTTTCAGATTTTATGTTATCTTAGTGCTGCCCTTCAACGTGAGGGGCCTATCAGAAGCAGAGGTATGCTGATCTTGTGTTTGAGAGTCCGGGAAACACTTCCGAACAGAATGTCGCCTATGAAAGAATGACCATGGGTGGCCATTGCCACTAGATCATAATCTTTTTCCTCGATCTCCTTCAGTATCTCTTTATCCGGTTCTCCGCTTCTGATAATGATATAGGTTTCGATATTCCTGGCCTGCAACACATCGCGGTGGGATTTCAAGGATGCTTCAGTCAGTTCACGCAACGCACGGTCCTGGTCGAGTGTGTGAGAGTGAACAACATGTAAAAGATAGACCTGAGCGTTGTTCTGAAGCGCCAGGGCCGACACATGCTCGATTATGGCATCGTCAACGGGTGAGCAGTCCATCGCGACCAGGATCTTCCTGTATGCCTGCATATCATCCTCCTCCTGCGATTGTTGAATAAAACAGGTAGATGTTCAGGACAATTACGACACTGGAGATGGTCACGGCGGCAGCGAACTCCAGTGTGCTGCTTTTAAAGAGGCCCATGCGGCTGTGATCGCGGCACAAAATTAGAAGTGGAATCAGTGTGAAGGGTAGCTGAATGCTCAGTACAACCTGACTGAAGATCAGAATGCGAAACGTGTCCATGGCGAAAAGAATGATTATAAATGATGGTATGGCCGTTACAAAAACGGAAACTCTGTAGAGCAGGGTCCGTGGATCTTCCGGTTTTCCCAGGAACCCGGTGATAACATTGACCTCTGCCATGGACGACGTCACTGATGAGCCGATTCCCGCGAATACAAGGGCGAGGGCGAACAGGAAACCGGCAAGAGGCCCGGCCAGAGGCTTCAGTGTTTCCGATGCCTGCTCAATGCTGTCAACCAGGATATGATGGCGGAAGAAGACGGAGGCCGCCACGATGATCATCGCTGAGTTCACCACCCAGCCTAAGAGCATGGCAGTAAGCGTGTCTATCTTCTCGTAGCGCAGGAGTGACATTTTTTCGCTCTCTGAAATACCCCAATTCCGGCTGTGAATGACGTTGGAATGAAGGAAGATATTGTGAGGCATCACAACCGCTCCAAGTATGGCCATGGCCACGTAAATGCTGCTTCTGTTGATATTGGGAACGACCATTGACGATGCCAGTTCGGACCAGTCGGGATTAACGATAAGAATTTCCACGAGGTAGCACAGACCGATGATTCCAAGAAAGATCATGATGATCGCCTCTACACGATGATATCTTTGGCTGACAATAAGAAACACTTCAAAGAGCACTGTGAGTAGTGCACCCGACCAAAGAGGCATGCCGAAGAGGAGATTAAATCCGATTGCCCCTCCCAGTAATTCCGCCACATCGGTTGCGAAACAGGCCAGAACAATCGTCAGCCCGAGGAATGCCGAGACCGGAAGAGAGAATCTCTCCCGGATGTTGACTGCAAGAGATTTTCCTGTGGCAATACCGAGCTTGGCGGCCATGTTCTGTATCACGATCAGCATGATCGTACTGAGCGTGATGACCCAGAGAAGTTCATATCCGAACTTTGATCCACCCTCAATATTGGTAGCCCAGTTGCCGGGATCTATAAACCCGACAGTGACAAGGAAACCAGGTCCAAGAAAGCTGAGAAGCGTCTTGAGGGGGAAACCTTTTCTGGATGCTGACAAAATTCTCATATATTCTTCTCCGGTTATAGCGTCAGACCGGAGGTTGTCAGGAGGAGTTGTGATCCCGGTCTCAGGCGCTCCTTTTCCGCGAGTCCTTCGTGGACTTCAAGCACATACCTGGAGTTTAGCGGCGGTTTGTATGTCGGACAGGGCTCAGAACGGCATGGAGGGACGCGTTCCTTCACATAGATAATACGGTAGTTACTGTCCAGCCAGAGAATGTCCAGTGAAATCAGGCAGTTCTTCATCCAGATACCATGGATCCCGTCCTGGGGATATATGAACAGCATTCCGCGGTCTTCCTCAAGGTGTTGACGATACATCATTCCTTCCATCTGTTGTTCGTGTGTTATGGCCTCTTCCGCAGTTATTAACCTGCCGGAAGGCAGTTGAACCGAGATCAGGGTGGAGGCTTCTCCGGAAGTACCATATTTCGATAATGACCAGAAGATGATAAGCATCCACAAGACCCACCGAAGCCTCATACCGGTAATCATAAGAGAGTCAAACTTTGTTGTCAATTACGCTGGGAGTCATTCCCTGACCATCTGCTCTATCATCAAAGGCCTCCATATCTTTTGCAGGATAAGGAATGAGTAAAGGCAGTATCCTTTTTTTATCATGGATTTCCGGATCAAGCCATTATGTTATAAAAAATGTCACGGAAGGTTTGTGGTTTCCGCAAGATCAAAATGATGTTATAATATTCTATAAGTTTTATAAAGCGTCCATACTTTTCTTAAAACTAACCCCTGCGTGCAGCAAGGAGGATAGGCCAATGATGTTTCCCAAGGAACAGAATAATCAGGGAGAATTTGTCAGACAGGAAGACCAGTTCAGGGGCTGGGTGACACACGATGGCTCAAGCGGTTATCCGGCTGAATCGGGCCGTTATCACCTCTATGTTTCTCTTGCCTGTCCCTGGGCTCATCGCACCATTATTATGCGAAAGTTAAAAAGGCTTGAAGATATCATCGGCATGACAGTTGTAGATCCTATTCGTGATGAGCGTGGATGGGCGTTTCGAAAAGGTCCGGGGTACAGTGAGGACCCGGTAAACGGCTTTCAGTTTCTCAGTGAGGCATATAAGGCATCGGATCCTGACTTTAACGCAAGGGTCACGGTTCCGGTCCTCTGGGATAAGGAGACGGGCCGGATCGTCTCAAATGCTGATGATGACATCATGCGTATGTTAAACAGTGAATTCAACTCATTTACCGGTTGCAATTTTGATTACTACCCTGAGCCGCTTCGTGAAGAGATTGATGAGATCAACGACATTGTTTATTCAAATATTAATGACGGTGTATATCAGGCCGGCTTTGCGACCACGCAGGGTGCCTACGAACAGGCAGTCCGGGCACTGTTTAAGGCGCTCGACTCCATAGATGAACGCCTCGCTGCAAGCAGATACCTGGTGGGCAATCAGATTACTGAGGCTGACTGGCGGCTGTTTGTGACACTGATACGATTTGATGCGGTCTATTACTCCCATTTTAAGTGTAACATACGCAGGATCGTAGATTATCCAAACCTGTATGGATACTTACGTGAGCTGTATCAGCACGACGGAATCGCAGAGACCGTTAATCTCGACCATATCAAACGACACTATTACATCACCCATACAGATATCAATCCCACCGGGATAGTCCCTCTCGGTCCTGAACTTGATTTAGATTATCCACACGGTCGTGATACTCTCACGTTTGAGCCATGAACATCCAGATTAAACGCGTGTATGACAAATCTGGTCCAAAAGATGGACTCAGGATTTTTAGTTGACAGGCTTTGGCCCAGGGGGCTGTCCAAAAAGGATGCGAAAGTTGACCTTTGGATTAAAGATGCAGCACCTTCCAATGAACTTCGTCGCTGGTAT
>JADLDG010000088.1 GCA_020846775.1 Nitrospirota bacterium | reverse complement strand
TATATACAGGACTATTCGGATATCTCATTAAATATATATCAGATAAAACATCTATTCCTATATCTGCAGCTGCCCCTTTTGTATGGGTCTCTCTTGAATTCCTAAAGGCCCACTTACTATCAGGTTTCCCATGGGCATCCCTCGGGTATTCACAATATAAATTCCTTCACATAATTCAGATAGCAGACATTACCGGAGTCTATGGTGTATCTTTTCTGATCGTCGCTGTGAATGCAATGCTTTTCGAAATCTTTTTCTTACGCAGAGAAAAGGTCTTGAGTAATCGCATGAGGATCATTCTCATATCATCATCGGCATTTCTTTTTGTGCTTTCTCTTTGCTACGGATACCTTAGACTCAGCAAAGATTACGATTCAAATGACAAAGGGTTGAAGATTGCTGTTATCCAGGGGAATATACCTCAACATCTAAAGTGGAACAGGGGCTTTCAGCGAAAAACTATTGATACATACCATCGTTTGACAAACGAAGCAGCAGAACTCAGTGCTGACCTGGTAGTCTGGCCTGAGACTGCCGCACCCTTCTTTTTTCAGGAAGACTCATCGTACCGTGAAGAGGTCCTTGATATCGCTGCAGTCGGAAATACATATCTGCTCTTTGGAAATCCTTCATATAAATTCTTTGATGATGATATTAAACCTCACATGTTAAACAGCGCATATCTTATTTCACCTTACAGAGATATCCTGGCAAGGTACGATAAGATACATCTCGTCCCCTTCGGTGAATATGTCCCGTTTTCAAACATTCTTTTTTTTGTTGAAAAGCTGGCATCCGGAACAGGTGACTTCTCCCCTGGAAGAGATCATATTGTAATGGGACTGCCTGAGAGTAAATTCGGTGTAGTTATCTGTTATGAAGTTATCTTTCCGGAACTGGTTAGAAAGTTCGTTCTCAATGGCGCCGATTTTATGGTTACCATTACTAATGATGCCTGGTTCGGCAAGACATCGGCACCATATCAGCACTTCACAATGGCTGTCTTCAGGTCAGTTGAAAACAGGGTCTATTTCGCCAGGTCTGCGAATACAGGCATATCAGGCTTTATTAGTCCCAAAGGTGAGATACTGCAGGCAAGTCCTATTTTTGAAGAATCCGTACTCATCCAGAAAGTATTCCCGTCTAATACGAAAACAGTTTACACTAAACATGGAGACATGTTTAGCTACGGAGATATTTTTATAACATGTGTGATACTTATCATCGCCGTTACCACACGCGCCAGAAACTCATCACTCCGCGTAAGGTGATAGTTCCCCTACCATTGAGTATTCAATTATGTTAATATTTCAGCGATGTTTAAACATATCAGAACCAAATTTGTAATCATTCTTCTTATCATCGGACTCCTTCCCTTATTGATTGGCACTACCATATATCTTACTACATCAAAAAAAGAGAGACTGGGAGAAAGAGAGCATGGATTAGTGCAGGAGTTGTCACATGTATCTTTTGCTATTGAGTCTATCTTCCTGAAGGCACAGACAAATCTTCTCCTTGCTGCAGTAAATCCTGCCTTCTTTCGTTTTTTTACTGAGAACAATCGACAGGCTGAAATGGAATATGAGCAGGTAAAAACACTACGTCAATTACAACTGCTTTTCCCGGAGGCAGTTAGTGTCACTGCATTCACAGATGTATCCGGTAATGAGATCACGAAGGTCGTGGTAAAACAGATAGCATCGAAGGAAGATTTGTCTACAATTATAGACACACCTTTTTTTGTCCCGGGACTCTCTCAACCACCAGGAGGTGTGTATCAGGGTGAACCCTATCTGAACCCGGAAACAAAACACTGGGTTATTCCGTTTGTCGCACCTGTTCATGACCAGGGCAATATAATGGGACTCCTGTATTTTGACCTGAACCTTGAATACTTCAGTGAAAAGCTGAAGTGGAATCTATCATCCGAAAACCATGCATTCCTTCTGGAAAGAGGCGGGAAAATCCTTGCACAAACGATCATTGCAATAGGAGAAACAGCAGGTCTTCCAAACATCTCATATCTTGACCAGTCTCCGTTGTTTCATAAAATCCTTGAAAATATATTAAATGGGAATAATGGTGCGGAGAGATTTACAACAACAAAAGGCCGTGAATATTTAGTCTCATATCAACCCATTCCATCAAGTCTGTGGAGCGTAATGGTTCTGACCCCATACCATGAAAGTTTCCGGGATATCCTACCGTTGGACCAGTTCCTGATTATATTTCTCGTGACATTTGTCCTGATCATAATATTTACCTTCTACATTGGAAAGAAATTCTCCGATCCTGTAAAAGATGTGGTTACCGGGACACAGATCATCGCCAGCGGAGATTTCACCCACAGGATCAGGACTAATCTGCATGACGAACTGGGGGATCTTGCCATCTCATTTAATAAAATGGCGGAGTATCTCCAGAATACTTATCAGGATCTTAAATCTACAAGCGCTCAACTTACACAATCTGCAAAGCTGGCCGCCGTCGGAGAGCTTGCCGCCGGCGTTGCTCATGAACTTAACCAGCCGTTGATGGTTATCAGAGGACATGCTCAGGAATTACTTGAGGAGGACACCGTACCTGAGAAGATAACCAGGGATCTGAAGCTTATCGAAAGACAGACAGGCCGGATGATGAGAATTATTGATCACCTCAGGGCATTTGCGAGACAATCTTCAGGCGCTTTTGAACCGGTGAATTTGAATGAGGTCATAAATGACTCCTTTACCCTCATTTCACAACAGCTAAAGAATAACAACATCGAAATAATTGAGGAACTTGATGATTCAATCCCCAGGATATGGGGTGACCAGAACAAGCTTGAACAGGTATTTCTGAACCTTATGACTAATGCTAAGGACGCAATGGAGGAAATGGGGCATGGCATACTGACTGTCAAGACTCAGCCTGTTTTTGACAAGATGTC